>NZ_JAKSYF010000093.1:0-34837 GCF_022829745.1 Methylobacterium sp. E-016 | reverse complement strand
GCGCGATCTCGGCCGAGTTCGAGACCGCGTTCTTCGTCCGCGAGGCGATCCTGGACCGGATGCGCTGGGGCGCCCCCCCCGGCTTCGCGGAGGGCGCCGATTACGGACGCCTGCCGGCCGCCTACGCCGCCGACCTGCCCGGTCGCCGCGCCGCGCCGGTGCCGGTGGCCGTCCGCACCCTCGACCCGCGGGTGTTCGGGCTCTGGGGACAGGGCTTCGGCAGCTTCGGGCAGGCCCGCAGCGACGGCAACGCGGCGAGCCTGTCGCGCCAGACCTCGGGCTTCGTGCTCGGCGCCGATGTCCGCGTCGAGGGCGGCTTCCGCCTCGGCGTGGCCGGCGGCTACACCGCGACCAGCCTCGACACGGCCGGGCGCCTGCAATCGGGCTCGATCGAGAGCGGCTTCGGCGGCCTCTACGGCAGCTACGAGCGCGGCCCGGTCTCGCTGCGGCTGGGCGCGGTCTACGCCGACAACGCGGCGCGCCTGACCCGGACGGTGGCGTTCGCCGGCTTCGCCGACACGCCGAGCGCCCGCACCGGCGGCTCGACGATCCAGGGTTTCGGCGAGATCGGCTACAAGCTCTTCCTGGGCGGCGCCGCGCTGCCCGTCGGCGAGGACGCCGCCCCGGTCCCGGTGGCGCTCTCCTACATCGAGCCCTTCGTCGGGGGCGCCGTCGTCGCGATCGGCCGCGACCGCTTCACCGAGACCGGCGGGATCGCCGCGCTGACCGGGTTCGCCCGCGACTACGACCTCGGGGCGGCCACCGCCGGCGTACGGGCGCAGACGAGCTTCGATCTCGGCCTCGGCGCGCCGGTCTCGGCCCACGGCCTGCTCGGCTACCGCCGGGCCTTCGGCGACGTGGTGCCGACGGCGCTGCTGGCCTTCGGCGCCACCGGCCCGGCCTTCCTCACCGCGGGCATCCCGATCGACCGCGACGCCCTCGTGGCGGAAGCCGGCCTCGACCTGCGGGTCTCGGCCGCCGCCACCCTGGGCATCGCCTACACCGGCCAGGTCGGGTCCCGCGCCGAGGACCACGCCGTCAAGGGCAACTTCACCTACCGGTTCTGAGTTGTTTCGGACCCATCACGATCGGGCCAAATTCCCACCGCCGCGACCCTCGGGTCGCGGCGGTTTCGCGTCGTGCGCGTTGTCCCTGCGCGCCGATCCAACCCCTCATCTCGATCCTAAGCGCTTCCGAGCACCGGTAGCCTCGAAGGAGCCCGCTGACCAGGCGCGCGATCGCAGGAGGGCTCCTTCGAGGCTGCCGAGGCAGCACCTCAGGATGAGGGCGTTGGTTGGGATAGGGGGACGCCTACTCATTTGACTTCCGGTGCGCGCTATCCGCGGATCGCCGGCAGGCACCTCAGTGGAGTCTGCGTCTGGCCATCCTGAAACACCCGCCCCATCAGCCGAATCGCGGCAGCGGCGCGATCCGGGGCACGTCGGTGCCGCCCTTGCGCTCGAGCAGGCCGGGCGGCGGAACCGGCGCCACGATCGTGCAGACGACGCCTGCGGGATCGAAGGCGAGATTGACCTCGCCGGCGAGCTCGCGGGCGAGGCTGCGCTCGATCAGCCGCGAGCCGAAACCGGTGCGCGTCGGCTTCGCCACCGGCGGGCCGCCGCTCTCGACCCATCGCAGGGTGAGGCTGACCTCGTCGTCGCGCCGGAGCGTCCAGGCGATGTCGATGCGGCCGCCTTCGCGCGAGAGCGCACCGTACTTGACCGCGTTGGTGCCGAGTTCGTGCAGCGCCATGGCGATCGACAGCGCGATCCGCGGCGGCAGCCGCAACGGCGGCCCGGAGACGCGGAAGCGCGAGACCTCCGGGGAATCGAGCGGGCGGATCGCGTCGGCGACGACCGTGGCGATCTCGGCCCCCTCCCAGCTCTCGCGGGTGAGCACGTCGTGGACGCGGGCGAGCGCCAGGAGCCGCGCCTCGAAGGCGCCGCGGGCCGCATCGGCCTCGGCCCCGTCGAGGCTGCGCAGGGACTGGTTGGCGATCGACTGGACGGTGGCCAGCGTGTTCTTCACCCGGTGGTTCAGCTCGTGGATCAGGAGCAGCAGGTGCTCCTCGGCGGACTTCGCATCGGTGATGTCGACGTTGCAGCCGGTGTAGCCGAGGAAGGTGCCGCCGTCGTCGAGGCGCGGCACGCCCTCGCAGCGGAGCCAGCGAACCGCCCCGTCGCGGTCGATCACCCGGACCTCGGTGCGGAAGGGCTTCCGCGCGTCGAAGGCGTCGGTGAAGGTGGCCGAGAAGCCGGCGAGGTCGTCGGGATGGACGATCTTGTGCCAGCCCTCGTTGGCCAGCGCCGTCGCCGGCATTCCGAAGATGTGCTCGAAATGCATGTTGACGAAGCTGACCGTCGCGGCCTCGTCCGTCATCCAGATCAGCGCCGGCGCGGAATCGGCCATGTGGCGGAAGCGCGCCTCGCTCTCCCGCAGCGCCGAGAGCCCGCGGCGGGTGTCGGCCAGCGCGCGGTCGCGCTCGCCCTCGCGGGTCTTCAAGCGGAGCGAGGCGTCGGTGAGCACGTCGCCGAGGCGGCGGATCTCGTGCACCGGCGAGGCGATGCGCGGGATCGCCTCGCCGCGCGACAGGGCCGGGCCGGAGGCCGCGAGCTGGCGCAGCGGACGCGACACCCGCGACCACAGCACGACCGCGAGCGCCGACGACGTCGCCAGGACGAGAAGACCGAACCCGCCGAAGGCCCAGACCCAGCGGCGCAGCCGCGCGTCGACGAGGGTCTGCGGGATGCTTGTGCCGACCGTCCACCCGGTGAGGCGCGAGCGCGCCTCCACCACGACGACCGGGCGGTGCTGCCGGTCCTTGCCCTGCCAGACGCCGGGCGTCTCGGTCTGGATCTGCCGGAGGCTGGCGAGGCGCGGGCGTCCGACGATCGCGCCCGGGTCGGGCAGGCGGGCGAGGACCAGCGCCTGCCGGTCGGAGATGCCGGTGGTCCAGCCCTCGACGACCTCGCGGGCGAGGATCGCCTGCAGGCGGCTCACGGGCGCGCTGAAACTGAGGATGTAGGCGACGTTCGGGCCGACCATCACCGGCACGGCGACACCGTAGGTGGCATCGCCCGGCATCGGCCCGGGAAGGTAGCCGGTCACCATCGCCCGCTGCGTGCCCGAGGCGATCTCCTTGTCGAACGGCAGCACGGTAATCGGCAGCATGCCGCCGCGCTTGATCCCGGTGTTGACGATCTGCTGCCCGTCGGGACGGCGCAGCATGATGTCGAGGTCGATCGCCTCGCGGACGAGACGGGCCTGCGCGTCGAAGGCCTCGAACTCGCCATCCTTCAGGCGCGGCGAGGTGGCGAGGGTCTGCAGCACCGAGACCAGGCCGGCGGTATCGCGATCGATCGACAGGGCGATGCCGCGCACGTTCTCGCGGGCATCCTGCTCGAAGCGCGCACGCTCGACGGAGGCGTAGCGGGCGAGCAGGATCGCGGTGAAGATCAGGCCCGGCCCGATCAGCGCGATCACCAGCGCAACGAGGTAGACCTGCGTCGAGGCGCCGTTCCGCTCGAGCCGCTCGATGCGACGGCGGAGCCAGCTCGGACGCGGGCCGCGGCGGCCGCGGGCGGCGGGCAGCTCGCTCGGGCTCACCGCAGCATCCGGATCGCGGGCGGGCGCGGCGGCGTCATCGGGGGCGTAGTCCTGCAGCATCGCGCCATCACGGGTCGGACTTCGGCCGATCGGAGCTCGGCCGGTCGATATGGCCGAGATCGCGCGCCGGATCGAGCCGGTCGCGCACGCGCTGCTTTAGGGCCTTCACGTCGGGGAAGCCGCCGTCGCGGGTCCGCTCCCAGACCGTGTCGGGGCCGACGGTGATCGAGAAGGCGCCGCCGCTCGCCGGGATCAGCGCGACCTCGCCGAGGTCGTCGCGGAAGGTCGAGAGCAGTTCCTGCGCCATCCAGGCGGCCCGCAGGAGCCAGTTGCACTGGGTACAATAGGTGATGGCAACGCGCGGCTTGTCCGCCGCAGCTTGAGGCGTGTCATCCATGGCGCGCACAGCGCACCGCGGCGATGGGCTTGTCAACCTCGACCGGCTCCGCCCGGACGAACGCGCGACGCATCGCGAACGCGCGGCGCGGCCCTTCTCCCGGCGGGTGCGGCACCCTATCTCACGTCGGCGTGATTACGGCCAAGCTGGGCCGGACGAGACAGGCAGGAGTGGTGGACATGTCGTCGAGTGCGGACTTCGCAACGCCGCGGACCAGCCCGATCATCGCCCGCATCGCCGGTGCGCTGATCGCGATGCTGTTCGCGTCCTGCCTCTCCGGTTGCGGCGCGATCAACCGCGTGCCCACCCTGGAGGAGCAGGCGAAATCCTCCTGGAGCGAGGTGCAGAACCAGTACCAGCGCCGGGCCGACCTGATCCCGAACCTCGTCGAGACGGTGAAGGGCTACGCCAAGCAGGAGCAGGACACCCTGACCAAGGTGACCGAGGCCCGCGCCAACGCCACCAGCGTCAAGGTCGACGCCTCGACGATCACCGACCCGGCCAAGTTCAAGCAGTTCCAGGACGCGCAGAACCAGCTCAGCGGTGCGCTCGGGCGCCTGCTGGCCACGGTCGAAGCCTACCCCGACCTGAAGTCGAACCAGAACTTCCTGGCGCTGCAGTCGCAGCTCGAGGGCACCGAGAACCGGATCGCGGTGGCGCGGCGCGACTACATCGGCACGGTCCAGGCCTACAACACCGAGATCCGCACCATTCCCGGCCGCTGGATCGCGGCGTGGTTCTACCCGGAATCGAAGCCGATGGAGACTTTCACGGCAACGCCCAATTCCGAGCGGGCGCCGAACGTGAAGTTCTAGGGATTTCTCGCGCATGCGGCGCGGAGCGCTCAGGGCCTTCCCCCTCGTCCTCGCCCTCGTGGCCTGCGCCGGGCTGTGGACGGCTGCGGCGGCCGCGGAGCTGACCTTCCCGAAGCTGACCGGGCGCGTCGTCGACGCCGCCGGGATCCTCACCCCCGAGCAGCGCGGGACCCTGGAGGCCAAGCTCAAGGCCTACGAGGACAAGACCTCCGATCAAGTCGTCGTCGCGACGGTGCCGAACCTTCAGGGCATCACGATCGAGGATTACGCCAACCGCCTGTTCCGGGAGTGGAAGATCGGTCAGGCGAAGACCAACAACGGCGCCCTGCTGATCGTGGCGCCGACCGAGCGCAAGGTCCGCATCGAGGTCGGCTACGGCCTCGAAGGCGCCCTCACCGACGCCCTGTCCCGCGTCATCATCGCGAGCGCGATCACGCCGCGCTTCAAGGACGGCGACTTCGCCGGCGGGATCACCGCCGGCGTCGACGGCATGCTCTCGATCCTCTCGGGCGACGCCGAGGTCTGGCAGCGAAAGCCGAAGGTCCGTTCCGACGAGGTCGATCCGGCGCAGGTCGCGATCTTCATCGGCCTGTTCCTTCTCATCCTGTTCGTGGCGTGGCGGATGAACCGCGGTGGCCGCGGGCGCGGCGGCGGCATCGTCTTTCTTCCTGGGCCGGGGACCGGCGGTTGGAGCGGCGGCACCTCGGGCGGGTTCGGCGGCGGCTTCTCCGATGGGGGCGGGTTCTCGGGCGGCGGCGGCTCGTCCGGCGGCGGAGGAGCCTCGGGTGATTGGTAGCCCCCTGCTCACGCCGGATGCCTGCGCACGGATCGAGCGAGCCGTCGGCCGCGCGGAGGCCGGCACCGCCGGCGAGATCGTGGTGATGGTGACGGCCCGGGCCGGGCAGTACCGCTCGATCGTGCACGTCGCGGCCCTCGTCGCCGGCCTGATCCTGCCCTGGCCGCTGCTGGTGCTGACCAGCTGGAGCACCGGAGCGATCCTGCTCGCGCAAGCCGCCCTCGTGGCGGCCCTCCTCGCGGCGGGCCTGTCGGAGCGACTGCGCGTCGCGCTGACGCCCCGTCGTGTCCGGCGCTCGCGGGCTCGCGACGCCGCCCGCCGGGCGTTCTGGTCACGCGGGCTGGGACGCACCCGCGGACGGACCGGGATCCTGCTCTACCTGTCGCTGGCCGAGCATCATGCCGAGATCGTCGCCGACCAGGGCATCCTGGATCGCGTCGGCGCGGAGCACTGGACCGCGACGCTCGCCGACCTCACCACCGCCCTGCGCAGGGGCGAGGCGGAAGCCGGGCTTCTGCGCGCGGTCGAACGCATGGGAGCGGAGCTTGCGCGTCACGTGCCGGCCGGCCGCGGCGACCCGGACGAGCTGCCGAACCACGTCATCGTCGTGGAATAGGACCGCAGCGGTCCGGACGATGACGGGAGACGCTCCCCGCACCGCGACGGAGGCGATCGCCCTGCTGGGATACCGGAAGCGGATATCCGCTCACCCCCTCACCGTGAGAATTGTGGGGATGAGAATCGAGGGGTCGGGCCGGTCCTAGCCGCCGGTGACACTCATGTGGCGCGGCACCGCGGCCGGGCGCTGGCGCTCGATGACGAAGTCGTGCCCCTTCGGCTTGCGCGAGATCGCCTCGACCACGGCCGCCGTCACGAGCGCGTCGTCCGGCGAGGCGCGCAGCGCCGCGCGGAGGTCGGCGGCGTCCTCCTGGCCGAGGCACATGTAGAGCTTGCCGGTGCAGGTCAGGCGCACGCGGTTGCAGCTCTCGCAGAAATTGTGGGTCAGCGGCGTGATGAAGCCGAGCCGCCCGCCGGTCTCCTCGACGCGGACGTAGCGGGCCGGGCCGCCGGTGCGGTCGGGCAGCGGCGTCATCGTGTAGCGGTGCTCGAGACGCGCGCGGGCGACCGAGAGCGGCAGGAACTGGTCGGTGCGGTCGCCGTCGACCTCACCCAGCGGCATCACCTCGATCAGCGTCATGTCCATGCCGAGGCCGTGGGCCCAGGCGATCATGTCGGCGATCTCGTCCTCGTTGACGCCCTTCAGCGCCACCGCGTTGATCTTCACCTTGATGCCGGCGGCCCGCGCCGCCGCGATGCCGTCGAGCACGACGGATAGGTCGCCGCGCCGGGTGATCGCCCGGAACTTCTCCGGGTCGAGGGTATCGAGCGAGACGTTGACCCGGCGGATGCCGAGCTCGGCGAGCTCGGCCGCGAAGCGCCCGAGCTGGGTGCCGTTGGTGGTGAGCGTCAGCTCGTCCAGCGCACCGGTGCCGAGATGGCGGGACAGGCGGCGGAACAGGTGCATGATGTCGCGACGCACCAGCGGCTCGCCGCCGGTGATCCGCAGCTTGCGCACGCCGCGATCGATGAACACCCCGCAGAGCCGGTCTAGCTCTTCCAGCGTGAGCAGGTCGCGCTTGGGCAGGAAGTTCATCTCCTCCGACATGCAGTAGACGCAGCGCAGGTCGCAGCGGTCGGTCACGGAGATGCGCAGGTAGGTGATCGCCCGCTGGAACGGGTCGATCAGCGGCGCCGGCTGAACGTGGCTTTGATGGCCCATGCGGGACTCTGAAGGCGGCGATGCAGTTTCCGCGCGGCGATCGGATGACGAACCTAGCATGGATGCGCATATGATGGGACGCAGGCCCGTGGGCAAGCGCGTGCAGGGACGCAGACGCGCCGCCGGCCTCAGAAGTTGCAAGGGAGTTCGACCGTGACCGAGGAACGCTGGCCGACCGAGATCCGGCTTTCGGGAGACAAGCGCGTGCTCAACATCGCCTTCGACGATGGTGGGCGCTACGCGCTGCCGGCGGAGTATCTGCGGGTGTCGAGCCCGTCGGCCGAGGTGCAGGGCCACTCGCCGGCCGAGCGCAAGGTGATCGGCGGCAAGCGCGCGGTCGCGATCCTCGAGATCCAGCCGGTCGGCAACTACGCGGTCAAGCTCGGCTTCGACGACATGCACGACACCGGCATCTTCGGCTGGGGCTACCTGCACGAGCTCGGCCGCGAGTACGACGCCCGCTGGTCGACCTATCTCACCGAGCTGGCCGAGCGCGGCCTGGACCGGGAGACCGCGAAGGTCGCCCCGATCAAAGGAGGCTCCCCCAAGGACGCCGCCGCGAAGGGCGGATGCGGCAGCGGCGGCGGGTGCGGCTGCCACTGAGACCCGCCAGCGAAACGAGAAAGGCCGGCGTCTCCGCCGGCCTTTCTCGTTCTGCAACCGTCCCGTTCCGGACCGGCGATCGGCCGATCAGCGCTGGACGATGACCTTCGTGCCGACCTTGGCGCGGGTGTAGAGGTCGATCACGTCCTCGTTGGCCATGCGGATGCAGCCCGATGACACGGCGGTGCCGATGGTCTCCGGCTCGTTCGAGCCGTGGATGCGGTAGATCGAGCCGCCGAGATACATCGCGCGGGCGCCGAGCGGGTTCTCAATGCCGCCCTTCATGAAGCGCGGCAGGTCGGGGCGGCGGCGCAGCATGGTCGCCGGCGGGCGCCAATCCGGCCATTCCTTCTTCATCGTGATGTTCTGCACGCCGCCCCAGGTGAAGCCGGGACGGCCGACGCCGACGCCGTAGCGCAGGGCCTCGCCGTTGCCGAGGATGTAGTACAGGCGGCGCTCGGCGGTGGAGACGACGATGGTGCCGGCCGAGTACGGGCCGTTATAGGCCACGGTCTCGCGCGGAACCGCCGACATCTGCGGGACGGCGGAGGCCATCGGGTCGGCTGCGTTGAGCGAAGCGTTGGCCGTCGGGACCGCCACGGCCTGGACCGCCTGCGGGCGCACGCGCACCGACAGCGCGTTGTCCAGCGGCTGACGGGTCAACGGGTCGATCTCGTAGGCGAGTGCAGGCGCCGCCCAGGCGGCAGCCGCACAGACGAGCCCGATCAGGGCGAAGTTACGACGCATCAAGGCCTCTCAAAAGGCAGGCGAAAATTGTGGAGAACGCGGTGGACGACGCTTCGGCACGATGCCGTGCCAAGTCTCGCCAAGGGGTAAACGAGCGCGGCCCAAAGCCAAGCCTGAAACCGCGCCGCACCATGGTTCGCGTCGCGCCGTGACACGGTGGCAACACTGTGGCAGCTTTGCCGTATCGGAGCGAGAACGTGGCCGGGTCGCGCGCTGTGGATAACGAACGTTGAAACATCTTTTGCCGGCAGCTGCCGAATACGGCGACGGTGCGGCGGGATCGAGATGAGGACCTGCCGCGACGTGACGCGAACCGATCGTCATCCGGTCGAGCGCTGTCCTAGCCGCGACATCGCGCGGGCTTTGTAGTCTATTCGGCACCATGCCCCGATACGGATGCCTGCCGCACCGGATAGGAGATCTTCGCCCGTATCCTGAGACCACGGGCCACCTTCCGAAGCGCGTTCCTCAAGATCGAGGACGCGCTTTTTCCTTTTGGAAGGCTCGACCGCTGGCTCAGCGCGACTCGACCAGCACCGGCAGGCCGCCCTTCGGCTGCAGGCTGATCGCGCCGAACGGCACCACCGGCGCGTCGGAGGCGAGGCGGAAGCGGAAGCGGCGCCCGAGCACGGCGATCACGACCAGCATCTGCGTCAGCGCGAAGGATGCCCCGACGCAGACCCGCGGGCCGGTCGCGAACGGCAGGTAGGCGAGCCGCGGGCGGCCGACGCCGTTGCCTTCCGTGAAGCGCTCGGGATCGAACAGGTCGGGATCGCGCCAGAGCTTTCGGTGCCGGTGCACGATCCACGGCATCACGGCGATGATCGCGCCGCGCCGGACCCGGTGGCCGCCGACGACGTCGCGAGCCGCGGCCTGCCGCAGGATGGCGGGGATCGGCGGATACAGCCGCATCACCTCGTCGAGCACGCGGCGGGTATAGGGCAGCTTGTCCAAGGCGTCGGGGGTCGCGACGCCGTCGGGCATCGCCGCGTCGAGCTCGGCATGGAAGCGCGCCTCGACGGTGGGATGCAGGGCGAGGAGGTACCAGATCCAGGTCAGCGCTCGCACGGAGGCCGCGCCGCCGGCGATCAGGCTCGCGGCCTCGTCGCGCACCTCCGCATCCGGCAGGCCTTCGCTGGTCTGCCGGTCGCGCCCGTGGGCGAGGCGCCACAACAGGTCGTGCGGGCCGGCGTAGTCCGGCCCTCGCCGTGCGGCGATCATCGCGTGCAGGTCGGCGTCGAGCAGCGGCAGGGCCGGGTCGCGGCGGCGGTGGACGAGGCGGTCCGCGAGCCAAGGCGGCTTCGGGATCAGGTCGATCAGCCGCGGCTTGTGCGGCACCTTCGAAAGCCAGCGCAGGATCGGCAACCCGGCAGGATCGCCGCCGGTGACCACTTGGTTCCACAGCAGCGTCGAGAGGCTTCCGACCGAGCGCTCGATATCGACCGGCGCGGTCGAGCCCTCGGCCTCGACCGCGTCGGCGATGCGGCCGGCCAGTTCCAGCATCGCCGGGATGTCGGGACGGATCGAGCGCGGATCGATCGTCGGCGTCGCGACGCGGCGGTGCCGCCGCCAGACCTCGCCCTCGCTCGCCAGGGTGCCGGTGCGCAGATCGGTCTCGAACAGGCGGCGGATCGAGGTCACGCGGGGATAGTTGTCGAACCGGTCGATCAGCACGTGACGGATCGCGTCAGGATCGCTGACGAAGAGGACCTGCTGGCTCCAGTAGTTGCGCGGGACGATCAGGCGCTCGAACAGCTCGGCGTCGCAGGCCGCGAGCGAGTTGGTCGCGGCGGTCCTCAGGAAGGTCCAGGTCGGCAGCCGCCGAGCCGGACGCGGCGGCATGCCGGGAATCGGCGGATCGCCGGCCGCCGAAGCCGCCCGTTCCGCCACGTCGTCCGATACGCCGACCGCCATGGAACCCCAACCCGATTTCCGGGCCGGATGCTGCCGGACCGCCTCGCCTCGCCACGAGACGGCCCTCCCATGCCGATCCGAAGGTCGCGGCACAAGGCCTAATGCCGCGAGGCACCTACCGGTCCGGGTGTTCCGGTCAGGCGGCGTCGAGGCCGAGATCGATGATCGCGGCGCTGTGGGTGATCCAGCCGCAGGAGATCAGGTCGACCCCCGACGCAGCCACCGCGCCGATGGTCGCCGCGGTGATCCGGCCCGAGGCTTCCGAAAGCGCACGCCCGTCGATCATCGCCACCGCCCGGGTGAGCTGCTCCGGGTTCATGTTGTCGAGGAGCACCGCGTCGGCGCCGACCGAAAGCGCCTCCTGCAGCTGGTCGAGCGTGTCGACCTCGACCTCGATCTTGACGAGGTGCCCTGCCCGGGCGCGCGCCCGCTCGATCGCCGGGACGATGCCGCCGGCCACCGCCACGTGGTTGTCCTTGATCAACACCGCGTCGTCGAGGCCGAAGCGGTGATTCGAGCCGCCGCCGGCGCGCACCGCGTGCTTCTCCAGCGCGCGCAGGCCCGGCGTGGTCTTGCGGGTACAGACGATCGAGGCCTTGCCGTGCGGCCGCGCCGCCTCGACGAGCCCTGCCGTGGCGGTCGCGACGCCCGACATCCGGCAGAGCAGGTTCAGCGCGACGCGCTCGGCGGTGAGGATCGCGCGGGCCGGCCCCGACAGCCGGATCACCACGTCGCCGGGCGCGACGCGGGCGCCGTCGCCGCGCTCGACCACGGCCCGCACCGCCGGATCGATCAGGGCGAAGGCGATCACCGCGGCGTCGACGCCGGAGATCACGCCGTCCTGGCGGGCGGCGATGACGCCGTCCAGGCGTGCGTCCGGCGGCACGATCGCATCGGTGGTGATGTCGCCGGCGCGGCCGAGATCCTCGAGCAGCGCGGCGCGGACGATCGGCTCCACGAGGAGCCGCGGCAGGGGCAGGATATCGCTCATCGGGCCAACGCCTCGTCGGTTCGCGCGGGTTCGGATGGGGCCGCGCCAGGGCTGCGCAGCGTCGCCTCGGTGTGCCGGGCCGGCGCGGCGTGCGGATGGTCGCTGCGCCAGTGGCCGCCGCGGCTCTCGCAGCGACCGAGTGCCGCCTGCGCCATCATCCGGGCGGTGAGCGCGGCGTCGCAGCCCGTTTCGGCCAAGCGCGACAGGCCGTCGACGGCGATCTGCAGGCCGGCCGCGTCGCGGACCACGCCGACATGGCGCTCCATGATCGCCCGGATCGCCGGCAGGTCGCTCGATGCGCGCGCGGTGCGGATCTCGGGCAGGACGGCGGCCGGAGGCATCGCGTCGAAGGCGTCGGCGATGAAGCCGGAGAAGGCCAGCGCCTCGAGCAGCGAGTTGCTGGCGAGCCGGTTCGCGCCGTGCAGGCCGGTCGAGGCGACCTCGCCGTTGGCGTAGAGGCCGGGAACGCTCGACGCGCCGGTGCCGTCCACCCGGATGCCGCCCATGTGGTAGTGCGCCGCCGGCCGCACCGGGATCGCCTGCCGCGCCGGATCGATGCCGGCCGTCGCGCACAGGCCCGCGACGGTGGGGAAGCGCGTCGGCATCGAAGCGCCGAGCGCCCCGCGGGTGTCGAGGTAGACCGTGCGGCCCCGCGCCAGGGCCTGGAAGATGCCGCGGGCGACGACGTCGCGCGGGGCGAGGTCGCCGCCGGCGATGCCGGCCATCACGGCGGCGCCGGTCTCGTCGACGAGCCGGGCGCCCTCCCCCCGCAGCGCCTCGGTGGCGAGCGGCATCGGGTCGGCGCCGACGGCGATCGCCGTCGGGTGGAACTGCACGAATTCGAGGTCGCGCATCACCGCGCCGGCCCGGGCCGCCAGCGCGAGGCCGCGGCCGGTGGCGCCGCGCGGGTTCGTGGTCGAGGCGTAGAGCCCGCCGACCCCGCCCGTGGCGAGCACGACGGCGCGGGCACGGATGCGGAAGCGCGCGCCGTCGCGCTCGCACACGACGCCGGCCGCCGCCCCGTTCTCGTCCTGAAGCAGGTCGTGGACCGAGGCGGTCACCACCTCGATGGAGGGCGTCGCGAACACCGCACGCACCAAGGTCTCGAGGACGCGCGCGCCGGTGGAGTCGCCGCCCGCCCGCACGATCCGGCGACGGCCGTGAGCCGCCTCCAGGCCGAGGGCCAAAGCACCATCGGCGTCGCGGTCGAACGGCGCGCCGAGCGAGACCAGCCAGTCGATCAGCCGCGGACCTTCCGCGGCCACCCGAAGGGCGACCGCAGGATCGGTGAGGCCGGCACCCGCAGCCTCGGTGTCGGAGGCATGGAGCGACGGGGCGTCGTCGGCGCCGATCGCGGCGGCGATGCCGCCCTGCGCCCAGCCGGTGGCGGTGCCGAGCCCGAGGGGCGCGGCGCTGACCAGCGTCACCGGCCGCGGCGCGAGCCGCAGGGCGACGCTCAGGCCGGCGACGCCGGCGCCGACGACGACGACGCGGTCGGCGGGGTTGCGCGAGAACGCGTTCATCGCGCACCCACCGCGAGCATGCGCTCCACCGCGGCGCGCGCCCGGTCGGCCAAGGCCGGGTCGACGACGACCTCGTGGGTCAAGGTCTCCAGAGCGTGCCGGATGTTCGACAGGCTCATCCGCTTCATGTGCGGGCACATGTTGCACGGCTTGATGAACTCGATGTCCGGGTTCGCGGCCGCGATGTTGTCGGCCATCGAGCACTCGGTCACCAGCACGACCTGCGCCGGGCGCTTCTCGGTGACGAAGTTCATCATCATCGCGGTCGAGCCCGAGAAATCGGATTCGGCGACGACGTCCGGCGGGCATTCCGGGTGGGCGATGACGGTGACGCCGGGATAGCTCTCGCGCACCTCGCGGATGTCAGCTGGGGTGAAGCGCTCGTGCACCTCGCAATGCCCGGCCCAGGTGAGGATCTCGATCTCGGGCAGCACCGCCTGGACGTTCTGCGCCAGGAACTCGTCGGGGATCATCAGCACGCGCTTCACGCCGAGCGAGCGGATCACCTCGACGGCGTTGCCGGAGGTGCAGCACAGGTCGGACTCGGCCTTCACCGCCGCGGAGGTGTTGACGTAGGTCACGATCGGCACGCCGGGATACTTGGCGCGCAGGCCGCGCACGTCGGCGGCGGTGATCGAGTCGGCGAGCGAGCAGCCGGCGCCGAGATCCGGGATCAGGACGGTCTTGCCCGGGTTCAGCAGCTTGGCCGTCTCGGCCATGAAGTGCACGCCGGCGAGCACGATCACGTCGGCCTTCACCGTCACCGCCTCGCGGGCGAGCGCCAGGCTGTCGCCGACGATGTCGGCCACCGTGTGGAAGATCTCCGGCGCCTGATAGTTGTGCGCCAGGATCACGGCGTTGCGCTCGCGCTTGAGGCGGAGGATCGCCTCGATGTCGGGGGCGAGCGCCGGCCATTCGATCGCCGGGATGTGGCGGCTGACCCGAGCGTAGATCTCGGGCAGCGGCATCCCTGCCGGAACGGCGCGGGGGGCGGAGACGGGAAACGCGGTCGACGCCATGGCGCCCTCCATTATGCTCAGTTTGAGCATTGTGCCGCCTAAGTTAGGCGCGCCGGATCGCCGTGTCTAGATATGCTGAGACTGAGCATAACGGTTTTGCGACGCACCCGGCGCGATGCGTCGCACAACGCCGTCGCCCCGGTCCGAGGCTCGCGCGCTTCCGGCGTGATGGGCTCGTGCAGGACAGGTTGGTCGTCCTGTCCGGGATGCGGAATTTTTGACCAGGACGCGGGCCGTGGGAGGAGCGACGCCTCGCCGCGATGAGGCAGCAATGCCTAGATCGCCGCAGGCCGAAACCGCCCAAAGATAACCTATGTTGCTGCGGCACCCGATCGATTGCGCGACATCGCGAGCCGGTGCCGAGGCGCCATCGGAACTCGAGCTGCGCGGGGCACGATGCTCATCACCACGGAAGACAGCAATGGCTCCTCGGACTCCCTGTCCGTCGCGGCGCCGAAACTGTCCGATGCGATCCGCATCCATCTCGGTGAGCATCTTCGAACCACGTATGCCGCCTCGATGCAGGCCCCGCCGCCGTCCCATCTCGGCGATCTGCTGGCGCGCCTCGAAGTTGTTCTTGCCGACGCGCAGGGGCGCGACGACGCGGCGTTCAAGGCCGGCCTGCTCGAAGCCGCCACCAGCCTGCACAGCTTCGCCATCTCGCTGACCCGCAACCCCTCGGCGGCCGACGACCTCGTGCAGGACACGATGCTGCGCGCCTGGCGCAGCCGCGGCAGCTTCAAGGTCGGGACCAACCTCGGCGCCTGGCTGTTCACCATCATGCGCAACGCCTTCTACAGCGTCCACCGCAAGCACGCCCGCGAGGTCGCCGACAGCGACGGCGATCACGCCGCGCGCCTGACGAGCCTGCCCGAGCAGGGCGGCCACCTCGATCTTCAGGACGTGCAGGCCGCGCTCGGGCGCCTGTCGCCGCCGATGCGCGAGGCGCTGATCCTCGTCGCCGTCGAGAACGTGTCGTACGAAGAGGCGGCGACGATCCTCAAGTGCCGGATCGGCACCGTGAAGAGCCGCGTGTGGCGCGCCCGCGACCAACTCGCGCACATGCTCGGCTATACCGGCGCCGAGGTCGGCGCCGACCACCTCACGCTCTCAGCGATCGGCGAAGGCGGCCTCGCCGCCGGCGCCTGAGCGGACCGTCCGTTGGCGGGCGCGACCTGCCCCTTCGCGGGCGCGACCTGCGTCGTCGAGCGCGAGCGGTAGCCCCAAGGTCGAGAGCGATCCCTGAAGCCGGCAGCGCGCTGCGTCCGGGTCGTCGAACCATGCCGCCGCACGGCGCGCCGATCGCGATCACATTCTTTATCCAACCGCGCCGATCCGGCGCAGTCTGGAACGGATCGAATCAATCCGTCTGACGTTCCCGTTGCGATACCGCCCTGCGGGCACGCACTTCGCCCGCACCACAGCCGCCGGCACCACCGGTCGCACGGGACAGCGAGCATGACGGACAAGACACGAGACGGCGCCTTCGCGCTGACGCGGCGGACGCTAATGGAGAGCTGCGCCGTCGCGGCGGCCGCCACCGGCTTCGGCCTGCCGGCAAAGCCGGCCTTCGCGGACGCACCGGGCGATCCGGCGCCGCAGATGCTGTCGGTCCGCCTGACGGTGAACGGCACCGAGCACGACCTCACCCTCGACACGCGCACCACCCTGCTCGACGCGCTGCGCGAGCATCTCGACCTCAACGGCTCGAAGAAGGGCTGCGACCACGGCCAATGCGGCGCGTGCACGGTGCTGGTGGATGGGCGCCGGATCAATTCCTGCCTGACGCTCGCCGCGATGCACGATGGCGACGCGATCACCACGATCGAAGGCTTGGGCACCGAGGAGCAGCTCCACCCGATCCAGGCGGCGTTCCTTCAGCATGACGGGTTCCAGTGCGGCTACTGCACGCCGGGCCAGATCTGCTCCAGCGTCGGCATGCTGGCGGAAGTCAAGGCGGGCTGGCCGAGCCACGTCACCGAAGACATCGTCGGCAAGGCTGCGTTCACCGATGCCGAGATCCGCGAGCGGATGAGCGGCAACCTGTGCCGCTGCAGCGCCTACCCGAACATCGTCGCGGCGATCCGCGACGTCGCCGGCACCGAACTCTAGAGGCGCGCGCGATGAAAGCCTTCACCTACGAGCGGCCTTCCACCGTCCGCGACGCGGCGCGGCTCGCGGCGGACCGGCCGAATGCCAAGTTCATCGCCGGCGGCACCAACCTGCTCGACCTAATGAAGCTCCAGGTCGAGACGCCGGCGACCCTGATCGACGTCAACCGGCTGCCCCTCGACAAGGTCGAGGCCACGCCGGAGGGCGGCCTGCGCATCGGCGCGCTCGTGCGCAACTCCGATCTCGCCGCCGACCCGCGGGTGCGGAAGGATTACGCGGTGCTGAGCAAGGCCCTGCTCGCGGGCGCTTCGGGGCAGCTGCGCAACAAGGCCACGACCGCTGGAAACCTGCTCCAGCGCACGCGGTGCTACTATTTCTACGACACGTCGAAACCCTGCAACAAGCGCGAGCCCGGCTCGGGCTGCTCGGCGATCGGCGGGTTCAACCGCATCATGGCGGTGCTCGGCACCAGCGATGGCTGCATCGCCACCAACCCCTCCGACATGAATGTCGCGATGCGGGTCCTCGATGCCAGCGTCGAGACGCTGTCGCCGAACGGCGCGACCCGCGCAATCCCGATGGCACAGTTCCACCGCCTGCCGGGCGACACCCCGCAGATCGAGACCGCCCTGCAGCCGGGCGAGATCATCACGGCCGTGACGCTGCCGAAGCCCGTCCAGGGCCTGCACGTGTATCGCAAGGTGCGCGACCGCGCCTCCTACGCCTTCGCCACGGTCTCGATCGCGGCCGTCATCGGCAAGGCGGACGGCAAGATCACGCAGGCGCGGATGGCCTTCGGCGGCCTCGCGCACAAGCCGTGGCGGGTCGAGGCGGCCGAGGCCGTGCTCGCCAAGGGCGGCAGCGCCGACGACGCCGCGGATGCGGTCCTGGACGGCGCCCGCGGCTACGGCACCAACGACTTCAAGATCCCGCTGACCCGGCGGACGCTCCGCGCGGTGGTGACTGACGCCACCCGGACCTGACCGTCCACGCTTTCAGGATGAATGCCATGGAGATGAATCAACCGGTCGGGAAGACGCCGCTCGACGACAGGCCCGACGGCCTCGTCGGACGGCCGATCGACCGCATCGACGGCCGCCTCAAGGTGATGGGCCGGGCGCCCTATGCCTACGAGACCCGAGAGGTGAAGAACCCGGCCTACGGCTTCATCGTCGGCGCGACGATCGCCGCCGGCACGATCCGCTCGATCGATACCGCCGCCGCCGCGAAGGCACCCGGCGTCATCCATGTGATGACCCACGAGAACGTGCCCGAGCAAGGGGAGAAGAAGGAGCAGGTCTGGCCGCAGCTCGCCGGGACGAACATCGGGTTCTTCGATCAGCCGGTGGCCTTCGTCGTGGCCGAGACCTTCGAGCAGGCGCGCGCCGCGGCCAAGCTGGTGAAGGTCGCCTACGACGTCCGGGCCCCGAAAGCCTCGCTGCGGGCGGCGCTGCCCCAGGCGGTCGCGCCGAAGAAGCAGCAGACCGACCCGGATTCGAAGCTCGGCGACTTCGACGGCGCCTTCGCCGCGGCCCCGGTTAAGCTCGACGTCGAGTACACGACGCCGACGCAGATCCACGCGCCGATGGAGCCGCACGCGACGATCGCTTCGTGGGAGGGCGACAAGGTCGTGCTCTACACCGCCAACCAGATGCTGAACCGCGGGCAGAAGTCGCTCGCTTCGGTGCTGAAGCTGCCGGTCGAGAACGTGCGTCTGGTGAGCCATTACATCGGCGGCGGCTTCGGCTCGAAGCTGCAGCCGATGCCGGAGGCGACACTCGCCGCGCTGGCTTCCAAGGCGATCCAGCGCCCCGTGAAGGTGGCCCTGACCCGGCAGCAGGAATTCCACGTCGCGACCCACCGCACCGACACGATCCAGCGCATCCGGCTGGCCTCCGACCGCGACGGAAGGCTGACGGCCCTGTCCCACGAATCCTGGTCCGACACGGCACAGGGTGACGAGTTTTACGAGACCTCGGCCAACGTCACGCGCTCGCTCTACGCCGCGCCGAACCGCATCACGCGCCATCGCCTGGCCAAGCTCGACCTGCCGATCGCGTCCTCGATGCGCGCGCCCGGCGAGGCCGTCGGCATGCTCGCCTTCGAGTGTGCCATGGACGAGCTCGCCGAGCAGATCGGCCTCGACCCGATTGAGCTGCGAATCCGCAACGAGCCGACGCAGGACCCGGAGAAGCAGGTGCCGTTCACCGTGCGCCAGCTCGTGCCGTGCATGCGCGAGGGTGCCAAGCTGTTCGGATGGGACCGCCGCAAGGCGGCCGGCACGATGCGCGACGGCAATTGGATGGTCGGCATGGGCATGTCGGCGGCGGCCCGCCTCAACCCGCTGATGCCGTCCTCGGCGTCGGTGAAGCTCGGCGCCGACGGATACCTGACCGTGCGGATGGCGATGACCGACATCGGCACCGGCACCTACACCATCCTCGCCCAGATCGCCGGCGAGATGATGGGGCTCCCGGTCGAGCGCATCCGCGTCGAGATCGGCGACACCGCCTATCCGGCGGCGGCCGGCTCCGGCGGATCGTTCGGCGCGGGCTCGGCCGGCTCGGCGCTCTACGTCGCCTGCGACAACCTGCGCAACAAGCTCGTGGCGGCGACCGACCTCAACCCGGACGGCGTCGTCTTCGCGGACGGACGCGTCACCTCCGGAAACCGCTCCGAAGCCCTGGCCGACCTCGCCGGGTCGGGCGGCGTCGCGGCGGAGGGCGAGATCAAGCCCGGCGCGTTGAAGGAGAAGTTCTCGCACTACTCGTTCGGTGCGCACTTCGCCGAGGTCGGCGTCGACGGCGACACCGGCGAGATCCGTCTGAGGCGGATGCTCGGCGTCTTCACCGGCGGCCGCATCCTCAACGCCAAGACCGCCCGCAGCCAGGCGATCGGCGGGATGACCTTCGGCGTCGGCGCGGCGCTGATGGAGGATGCGGTGATCGACCCGCGCACCGCCACCTACGTCAACCACGATCTCGCCGAGTATCACGTGCCGGTCCACGCCGACATTCCTGCGATGGACGCGGTGTTCCTGCCGGAGCGCGACGACAAGGCCAACCCGCTCAAGAGCAAGGGGCTGGGCGAGCTCGGCATCTGCGGCGCCGGCGCGGCTTTGGCCAACGCCGTCTACAACGCCACCGGCATCCGCATCCGCGACTATCCGCTGACGCTGGACAAGGTGCTGAAGGGCTTCGAGGAGCAGGAAGGCCGCGCGCCGCGCCGGGCATGACGCCAGGGAGTGGTTGACGGCGGCCTCGCCCATGGACATCCCGCGATGTGCCAACATCCGGGAGCCACGCCATGGTGTCCGCCGACCGCCATCCCCCGAGCTGCTTCAACGCGACGCGCTACTGCCTCGGCGAGAACGTGCGGGCACGGCCGGACAAGACCGCGCTGATCCTCGTCGGCGCGGGCGAGGCGGTCGAGACCCTCACCTTCGCCGAGGCCGACCGTGCCGTCCGCGGGATCGCGGCCGGGCTCCTCGCCCGCGGATTGTGCCGCGGCGACCGGGTGATGATCCGCATGGGCAACGAGGCCGACTACGTCCTCGTCTACTTCGCCACGCTCGCCGCCGGCCTCGTCGCCCTTCCCTCGTCGCCGCAGCTGACGCCGGCCGAGGCGGCCTTCCTGATGGAGAACTCGGGTGCGGCGGCGGTCGCCGTCGGCGGCGGCTGCGTGGTCGATCCGGCGGCTCTCGGCGACCGCATCCTTCTCGATGCAGCGGCCATCGCCGCGATGAAGACCGAAGCGCCGCTCACCGACTACGCGGACACCTCCGCCGACGACCCGGCGACCCTGGTCTACACCTCCGGCACCACCAGTCGACCGAAGGGCGTGCTGCACGCCCACCGCGCGGTCTACGGCCGCCGGCCGATGCTCGAGGACTGGCTCGGCCTTTCGGAATCCGACACGATGCTGCACGCCGGCACGATGAACTGGACCTACACGCTCGGCGTCGGCATCACCGATCCGTGGTCCGTCGGCGCGACCGCCGTGCTGTACAACGGGCCGCGCGACCCGTCCGTCTGGCCCCGGCTGATCGCGCGCCATCGCGCCACGATCTTCGCCGCCGTGCCGAGCCTGTATCGCCAGATCCTCAAGTACGGCGACCCGGGCAGCCACGACCTGTCGAGCCTGCGCCACGGCTGCACCGCCGGCGAGGCGCTTCCCGCGGACGTCCTCGACGCCTGGACGGCTGCCACGGACAAGCCGCTCTACGAGGCGCTCGGCATGAGCGAGATCTCGACCTACGTCTCGACCGGGCCGACGATCGCGCAGCGCCGCGGCTCGCCGGGCAAGCCCCAGCCGGGACGGCGCGTGGCGATCCTGCCGGTCGAGGGCGCACCCGAGCCGGTGCCGGCCGGCGAGCCCGGCCTGCTCGCGGTCCACCGCTCCGAGCCCGGCCTGATGCTGGGATACTGGAACAGGCCCGACGAGGAGGCGCAGGTGCTGCGCGGCGACTGGTTCGCCGGCGGCGACCTCGCCCGGCTCGATGCCGACGGCTATCTCTGGTTCGAGGGCCGCAACGACGACCTGATGAACGCGATGGGCTACCGCGTCTCCCCGAACGAGGTCGAGGGCGCACTGATCGCGCATCCGTCCGTCGCCGAAGCCGGGGTCGCCGAGCTGGCCGTGCGCGCCGACGTCTCGGTGATCTGCGGCTTCGTCGTGCTGCAGCCGGGCGCCGAGCCCGACGCGGACGCGCTGATCGCGTGGTGCGCCGAGCGCCTCGCGGCCTACAAGCGCCCGCGGGAGATCCGTTTCCTCGACGCCCTCCCCCGCACCGCCAACGGCAAGGTCCAGCGCAAGCGGCTCGCCGCGGCGGCCGGGGCTTGAGCCGCGTGTCCGCGATCCCGCCGAACGGCACGCGCACCCTGCCGATCTCCGTCTTCATCATCGCCCGCAACGAGGCGGACCGCATCGGCGCGACGATCCGTGCGGTGCGCGACCTGACCGACGACCTGGTGGTGGTCGATTCCGGCTCGACCGACGGGACGCAGGCGCTGGCGGCCTCCCTCGGCGCGCGGGTGATCCACAACGACTGGCCGGGCTACGGCCCGCAGAAGCGCTTCGCCGAGGACCAGTGCCGCCACGCCTGGCTCCTGAACCTCGACGCCGACGAGGTGGTGCCGCCTGACCTCGCCGCCAACATCCGCGCCTTGTTCGCCGCCGGCGAGCCCGAAACGCCCGCCTGGCGCATCGCCATCGCCGAGATCTTCCCCGGCGAGAGCCGGCCGCATCGCTGGGCCTACGCCCTGACGCCGGTGCGGCTCTACCGCAAGGATCGCGGGCGCTACTCGCCCTCCCCGGTCCACGACCGCGTGACGCTCGAGCCCGGCGTCGAGCCCGGACGGCTCAAGGGGGTGATCCATCACTTCTCGGTGCGCTCGCTCGGCGACCAGCTCGACAAGCTCAACCGCTACTCCGACCAGCAGGCCGACGACCTCGAAGCCCGCGGCGTCGCGATCCCGAGCTGGCGCGTGTTCGTGGAGCTGCCCGGCAACTTCCTGAAGGCCTATTTCGGCCGCCGCCACTGCGTCCGCGGCGTCTACGGCTTCCTCACGGCGATGAACTACGCGATCTCGCGCCACCTGCGCATCGCCAAGCACTACGAACGCCGAAGGGCCTCCGCCACGCGCCAAGCCCGCGACCCGCTTGACCGCCCCGGCCCGACCTCTTAGAGCCGACGACGCTGGAGACGTGGCCGAGCGGCTGAAGGCACTCGTTTGCTAAATGAGCATACCCAGAAATGGGTATCGAGGGTTCGAATCCCTCCGTCTCCGCCATTTACATGCGTAGATCGGTGGTGTGTGGTTTTCCGGGTTGTCGAACCCGTTGAGGTCGCTTCGTGTGTCCAGCCGACGTGGTCATTTGGGGGTAGGTAAGGACCGCCAAGGACACGCGTCGTGCTTGGGGCATCCGCTTGGGCACACTGATGCCCGGGCTGGACCTTGCCCGCGATCCACACACCCACCGGCAAGCAGGTCACGACCCTGCCCCGCGGCCTGCACGGTGAAAGGGCGAACCTGTACCTCGCGGTGCGCCCCGGTCGAACCTTGCCGCGAGCACATGGGGGTGCACGTGACCACCCAGGGCCTTCGCGCGGCCTTTCGGACTTGGGCCGGCTCAGCTACGTTCCACAGGTGGAGTCGGCCGAGGAGAGCTTGGGTCCTCTGGTCGACGACGCGACCGAGCGCGCCTACGATCGTAAGCCCTAGCTTGAGAAACGGCGCCGGCTGTGAGGGCCGATTGGGCGGACCATCTCGCCGGCAGGCTCACGCCGCTGAAGAACCCCTTCGTCATTCAGGGCGCCGCGGTCCCGCAGCAGGTGATCGACGAGATGCGGTCCCGCTGGGCGCGCTGATGAGGCTGAGGAGACCCGCTGCGCAGGGTACGACGGGGTCACGCCTTCTGGCCGTTCCACACGTCGAGACGCCGGGTCATCCCATCGAAGCTTGGCAGCACGATGATGCGGTCTACCCATGCTCAAATAAAACGATGAATGCTGACAGCGATCGAGCCACGTTGACCAATGGCGCCGCGTGCTGCCGAGCATCAGATCCTCGCGAACCGCGGCGCTTGGAGGCGCATCAGACCTTGATCGGCCACAAGGTCGAAGCTGTCGGCGCAACTCAGGCTTCGGGAGGATCTGTCGATGAAGCAACGGAGCATTCCTTCATCTCGGCAGGCCTAGCAACAGTGATCCTGCACTCGGTAAAATCTCTTCCCGAGTCCGTGCGCTCGGCAGGAACTACAGACCCAGCACTTCAAGGCGCCGCAAGACAATGACGTCCGCGCTCGCCGATGAAAAAGCAGGGGGGTTGGTACAAAGGCGCGCGCCGACGATCGAGCCCGAGACGGACCGTCGGGCTGATCGGGGAGTTGCTTTCGCGAGATTGCTGCTTGGCCACAAGGCCGAGGCGGCGGATCAATTGTCCCAGGATCGAAGCCCGCACACCAGGACCGTTACCACCACGGATCCTGCGATGATCAGGGACAGCGTGAGCTGATCCGTCGGATCGTCGGTGAAGGCTCTGGCCACCGCCGGACCGATCAAGGCGCAGCCGGCACCGCAGACGATCGCGACTGTCTTCGAGGTCATCGCGCACCTCCTCGGAGGCCGATCGCATGTCGCGATCACTGATCCTGTCGTCCACGCCCGCCCAGAAACGGGGGAGAACCTGAGCATGGGGGCGTGGACGGTCGATCCTCGGACCGACGCAGAGGTAAGCCGGGGAGAGGTCTTTCGTTCAGCCCGGCGATCAGATGCCGCGGCCTCTCGGATCGTCAATCATCCGAAGACAGACCGAGGCTGACTGCTACCGCCTTTGCTACCCGACTCCAGCGGTGGCCAGCGGCAGCGCCGACCGGGTGATTGTGCCGGGGACGCACGCGTCGTCGGGAGCGGCCGCGACTGTGTTCAACGGTGCGCCTCCGAGATCGAGGCTCATGCCGCGCTAGGGAGAACACCGTAGGCATCAACCGGATAGTCCGGTGGCCGGCAGCAGCTACTGTTCCTCCCGTGCCGAAAGATTCAGGTCAGGAGATCGCGATGCGAGCAGTCGTTTATAATGGCCCGCGCGATGTTGCCGTGCAGAACGTGCCTGATGCGCAGGTCGAGCGGCCGACCGACGTGCTGGTGCGGATCACGAGCACCAACATCTGCGGCTCCGATCTGCACATGTATGAGGGCCGGACCGACTTTCCACGCGGCGGCGTGTTCGGGCACGAGAACCTCGGTCAGGTGGCGGAGGTGGGGGGCGCCGTCGATCGGGTGAAGGTCGGGGACTGGGTCGCCATCCCGTTCAACATCGGCTGCGGCTTCTGCAAGAACTGCGAACGCGGCTTGAGCGCGTTTTGCCTGACCACGGCGGATCGAAGCGTCGTACCGAACATGGCCGGCGCTGCGTACGGCTTCGCCGACATGGGCCCCTATCGCGGCGGGCAAGCCGACCTCCTGCGCGTTCCCTACGGCGACTACAATTGCCTGAAGCTGCCGCCGGACGCCGAGGAGCGGCAGAACGATTACGTGATGCTGGCCGACATCTTCCCGACCGGCTGGCATGCCACCGAGCTCGCCGGACTCCGTCCGGGCGAGTCGATCGTCATCTACGGGGCCGGGCCGGTCGGCCTCATGGCGGCCCACGCGGCGATGATCAAGGGCGCCTGCATGGTCATGGTCGTCGATCGCCATCCCGACCGCCTGCGCCTCGCAGGCTCGATCGGCGCTCTGCCCATCGACGATTCCAAGGGCTCCGCGGTCGACCAGGTCCTTCAGTTGACGAACGGCATCGGCGCCGACCGGGGCTGCGAGTGCGTCGGCTATCAAGCGCACGACCCGGAGGGCCACGAGCACGCCAACATGACGATGAACGACCTCGTGAGGTCGGTGAAGTTCACCGGCGGCATCGGCGTGGTCGGTGTCTTTGTGCCCCAGGATCCGGCCCCTCAGGATCCGCTCTACAAGCAGGGCGAGATCGTTTTCGACCATGGCCTGTTCTGGTTCAAAGGACAGACGATCGGGACCGGCCAATGCAACGTGAAAGCCTATAACCGGCAACTGCGCGACCTCATCTCGACCGGTCGCGCGAAGCCGTCCTTCATCATCTCGCATGAGCTGCCGCTGGGTGAGGCACCGAACGCCTATCAGCACTTCGACGCTCGCGACGACGGCTGGACCAAGGTGGTCCTCAAGCCGGCCGCGTGATCCGCCGGGCCGGGCGGGCAGCGGCTCGCCCGGCTTATCCGCCGTCTCGCCGGACGGGCTCGAGCGTGAGGACGCCATGCCGATCTACGAATACGCGTGCGAGATGTGCGGGCCGTTCACCGCGATGCGGCCCATGGCGCAGTTCCTGGACGCATGCCCGTGCCCGGAATGCGGCACCGGGACGACACGGGCATTCCTCAGCTACGGCTGTTGCGCCGGTGGACGGGATGAACGGGATCGGCGCAAAGGCAAGAAGGCGATCAAAGATTACGCGAGGACAGAGACAAATATCGAGACATTCTATCCTAAATAACATAAGTTAAATTCTTAGCATTCGATCACTCGAGAGTGCATTTAAGTTGCGCGCAAGGAATTTGCACTCAAGATTGAGTAGTGTTTTTTCTTTACTGGAGGATGAATATATCCTAGAAACCGCGCAGATGGAGAGCTGCCCGGCGTGGCTTTCGGGGATTGCGGAAAGTCCCTCGCCCTTTGGCCCGCCGGCCTCGAAAAGGCTGACGCGAGGGTGGCCCAGCAGAAGCTAGATAGAGTAACCGACGAGCCGACTGCGCACCCGACGGGTGCTGATGGATACCTGGACCGTCCGGGGGGGGCACCGCGGCTCGATACTTTGTTCGCCGCGCTCGTCCGGCAGTCGCGCATGTTCATCGGCATCGCCGACACGGACCTGAAGCTGACCTTTCTCAACGAAGCCGCTCGCGAGATGGTCGGCCTTCGACCCGACAGCGACGTTTCGAACGTCGCGATTCCCGACCTGTTCCATCCGCTCGACCAAGCCGTGATCCGAGACGTGGCGCTGCCGATGCTGGCGCGGGACGGAGATTGGGAGGGGGAGGTTCGGTCTCGCCCTTTCAGCGACGACGTCGGAACGACGATTCAATGCCGTGCCTTCGCGCTCTACGACGAGCGCGGGATCTTCATCGGTGCGGCGGTGACCGGCCTGGATATCTCCGCCCGGAAGCTGACCGAAGCGCGCCTGCGTGCCAGCGAAACACGGCTTCAGTCCGCCATCGACCTCGTCGAGCTCTCGCCCTACTCTTGGGATCCACGAACCGGAGCGCTCGATTGGGATGCGCGCCTCAAGGCGGTGTGGGGACTGCCGCCGGATGCGCCTGTCGATGAGGAGATCTGGCTCTCCGCCATCCACCCGGACGATCGCCTGAACGTCGAGGCGGCGGTGGCGCGCTGCACGGACCCGACCGGCGACGGTGTCTACCACATCAAGTATCGCGTCATCGGCATCCGCGACGGCGTCGAGCGCTGGGTCTCGACGCATGGCCGGACCGGGTTCGAGCACGGTCGGCCGGTGTCGTTCATTGGTACGGTCGTCGACATCACGGATCAGATGCGTGCCGAGGCGGCACTCCTGGAAAGCGAGCACCGGCTTTCGGCGACGCTGGCGCAACTGCCGATCGGGGTCGGCCTCGTGAAGCAGGACGGCAGCATCATGTTGGCGAACCGCGCACTCGGGCGCTACGCGCTCGAATGGATACCCTCCGCGGATCCCAAATCGAGCGAGCGTTGGCGGGCCTACGCACCGGATGGACGACGGATGACGCCGGCGGAATATCCGGGGAGCCGAGCCCTGCGCGGTGAGACCGTCGTTCCCGGACTCGATTTCATCTACACGGCCCCGGATGGTCGGGAGTGCTGGACGCGTGTCAGCGCAGCGCCGTTCAACGATGTCGATGACGCGATCAACGGCGCCATCGTCGTGGTGCAGGACGTCGATCGCGAGAAGCGCGCAGAGACCGATCTGCGGATCAGCGAGGAACGGTTCCGGCGCTTCGCCGAGCACTCGACGAACGTGCTCTGGCTCGCCGATCTCGAAAGCGGGCAGCTAGACTACCTCAGCCCGGCTTTCTCGCAAGTCTGGGGCATGCCCATCGAGAGCATGAAGGATGTCGCGAGCTGGCTCGCCAGCGTTCATCCCGAGGATCGCGACGGAGCAGCACGGGGATTGGAGCGTGCCAGCGGTGGGGAGATGACGGTCCTGAAGTACCGCATCGTGCGCGCCTCGGACCACGCCGTCCGGCGCATCCGTGATACCTTCTTCCCCATACCGAACATCGACGGGCACATACGGTTTGCAGGCGGCATCGCCCAGGACATCACGGCCGACGTCGGTTCGCGCGTCTACGTGATTGCACCCAAGGACCACACGCGACACGACCTTGTCGGCACTTTGCAAGCCGATGGATACGAGGTCCGGGCCTTTGCGAACGGCGAAGCCTTCCTCAGCGTAGCGGGCGCTCTCCTGCCGGGCTGCGTCGTGATCGACCTGACGGATGTCGACGATCTGGCCGTAGCGAACGCGCTCAGATCCTCGCGTTCGCACCTGCCCATCGTGGCGATCGGCCGGAGTGGTGGAGACATCGGCCTGGGGGTGCGCGTCATGAAGGCGGGTGCCGTCGATTTCCTCGAAGTGCCCTGGGTGCCGGAGGCGCTCTCGTTCGCGGTCAGGACGGCACTGGCCGGAATCCGCGTCACGGAGGAACGCACGGATGCGCGCGACGAAGCGCGGGCCCGCATCGCAGCGCTGTCGCGACGAGAGCATGCCGTGCTCGAGGGCTTGCTTGCGGGCGGCACCAACAAAACCATCGCCCGCTCCATGGGCTTGAGCCCGCGGACGGTGGAGATCTATCGCGCCCGGGTCATGGAGGCGTTGGGCGCGCGCACCTTGCCGGAAGCGGTTCTCATCGCATCGGCCGCCGGCGTGCAGCCCGCCGACAAGCCTCACGAATAAGCTCGATGGCCCGGCTCGTATGGAGCGACCGGGCCACCGGTGGGCAGGCCGGTGCCGAGCGGCGAATGCGAAAGGTACGCGGCTTCGAACTCCGCGAGCTCATACAGCCGTCGGGGTGCAAGGATCTGCAGATGACGCCTGTTCAGCGCGATCAGTCCATCCCGGCGTAAATACTGGATCGAACGGTTGACGTGCACGCTCGACAGACCGAGAGCGTCCGCGAGATCGACCTGTGTCAGCGGCAGGTCGTAGTGGCCGTCCGATGCCTGCCCGATCGATCCGAGCCGCTCCATCAACTCGCACAGGAGATGCGCCATGCGCTCGATGCTCGAGCGCATGCCGAGACTGGCGATCCACTCGCGCGCCATCGCCTCCTCGACAAGCTTCGCGCGCTGCAGCGCGAGTGCCAGCCGGGGATGCTGCCCGAGCAGGTCGAGATACGTCGCGCGCGGGATCTTGGCGACACGGCATTGGGTGAGGGTCTCGATGGCGTGGTCGAGCGGATAGGCGTGGACGGCACCGCGATCGCAGTGATCGCCGGGGAGGAGAAAGGAGACGATTTGGCGGCGGCCGGACATGCGGCGCTTGTGACGGCATGCGAACCCGTCGAGGATGACGAGCGCGTGGTCAGCGACGCATCCCTGATCGAGCAGCATCGTGTGCCGTTCCACCGGCCGGGCATAACCGATCAGCCCGTCGATCGCCGCCAGATCCTGCAGCGTGAGGGGGATGAGACCCGCGAGCCTGCTGGCGAAGGTGCAGGGGCCGCCGTCATGTTCCTCCTCGCGCGAATGCCGCGGCACACGAGCCGCCGTAGTTACGACGGGATCGAACGAGGTGATTTGGGCGAGGATATTCATCGGGCTTCCTTCGGAATGAAAGCGCGTTCAACCTGAGCTCCCGGCGCATCCTCCGGGGGCGAACGGGGGGATGGCCTGTCGATGAGCGCGACGACGCGCGACGTGACCTTCGTCTCGTAGCCCAGCAGACGCAAATTCTTCGTTCGCAGGGACCACACCTCGCCGGCGCCGCGCCGCGGGCCGTCGAGGCTCACCATCTTCTCCGGCAGGTCCTCGATGATCGACAGCCGGTCGCTCTGGCTGAATGCGGTGGGCCCGGCGCGCGAGGCCGCTCCAATTCTCGCCGCCGAGACATTGCGATAGCCCACGCATCCCCCGGCCGTGTCGCGCAAGTACCGCTCGGCGATGATGTTCGCGATGAGATCATGCCGGTCATCGATCTTGGCGGCCGGTTCCGGCGCAGGATGCATCATGTCGATGAGCATGCGTGCCGCGCGACGGTTCGATTTCCAAATTTTAACTTGAGGTTGCGGTTTGCGAATATTTGCGATCGCGTTTATTTTGGCGCACGCCATGCAAAATCTATTCACCACGGACGGAGTTGGATCGAGAACGCGATTCCAGCAGTGGCGGGACATATGCGAAGACCGCATTGTCCCGATGGATCAGAGTTATCTCGACGAAGACCTGTTCGACGCCACCATCGACGGCGTCAGTGTAGGAGATTTGGATTTTACCAAATTCTCTTTGAGGAATCTTCAGGCCGCAACGACGCCGAGGACTATCAGGCACGAAAACCACAGAACCGATCTTCTGTTCGTGAGCATGGTTCTGCGTGGAACGGTCAAGGCGATCCAGCACGATCGATCGAGCACGGATGGGGCCGGCGAGTTCGCAATTCGGGATACGAATACGCCTTGGACGATTCAGCACACGGGTTACAGCGAAGTTCTGGCCGTCGCGATCCCGCGCGAGCGGTTGGAAAATACCATCGGCTCGGCGCGAAACTACACTGCGCTGACCGTCGGAGCAGACTTACCCTCGACGTCGCTCACGTTGACATTCTTCAAGGAGCTGGTCCGCGTAGGCGCGCAGCTCACGCCGGACGCCGCCTCCCGAATGTCGGCAGTCGGTGTCGACCTCATCGTGGCGAGCATCGCCGAACGGATGGCGAAGGAAATTCCTCGACCGCTCCATGGGGTCGTGATGATCCAGCGGGCGAAGGCCTATATCGAGGCCCATTTCAGCGACCCGACACTCGATCCGCCGCAGCTTGCGGCTGCAGTCGGTCTATCGCTACGCCGGCTGCAGGAGCTGTTTCACGAGCGCGGTCAGCACATCTCCGATTGGATCTGGCAGCGCCGTCTGGCCGCAGCCGCCAGCCGATTGGCCGATCCCGGACATCTGCACATGTCACTCGGCGCCTTGGCCTATGGATGCGGCTTTGCCAGCCAGTCTCATTTCTCCCGGCGGTTCAAGAACTGTTATGGCCTGAGCCCAGGCGAATATCGGCACAGCGAACTCGTGAAAAATGATCCTCTCTAAATTCATGAGAAAATATAAGCTGGCGGTCTATCGGCTCACTTAAAAAAAATCGAGCCTTCCTAGGTCATCGCTTCGAGCCCTGTGGAGGATGATCCAACCCTTTGCCACCGTACTCGTCTTCCCGGACAGCAACCGATACATTTCTGACCGCGAAAAACCATATATTGACAAATTTTAATCAGACTTATTTTTATAAATATCGAATTTTACCGGTCTATATTTGCACAGCAAATAAAAACACTGCCCGGGCAGCGCGTGGCTGCGGCAAATTTGCGTGATATGGGATATATTTCCGTATTTCTCGAATTCTATAATAGAGATTGGAATGTGCTCAGATTCGGCGGAAATATATCGGCGATTGCTGTATCTCCCCGTAATGCCTTCGTCATGAAGCGATCTTATGGCCGAGCTTAGCTGTCGGAGCGAAGCGGGCCTTTCTGGCTTCTCGGCCGAGCACGCTGGCACGGGAATCGATATCATGCGCTGCCGATCCGATGCGCGCTGCCTCGGGGCGTTGCTCGCCTCTGCGGCATGGGCGGGCATCCTGGTGCCGTCTCAGTCCAACGCCCAGTCTCAGACCGGGCGCGACTACACCAAGTCGCTCGTGGAGCAATACGACGCGTTACGACGGGACCATCCCGAGATTGCGGCTCCGAGCACGAATCCTGCCGCACCGGCCATGAACACCCAGATCGTCCGCAGCATCATGGCTTCGGCCTCGAATGCGCGGAAGCAGCTCGCGATCTCGGACAACACCAACCTCAACATGAACACCATGATGGACCGCGCCCGCGGCGGCCTCAGCGTCGGCGTGTTCGGCCCGTTCTCCGGCGAGAACAACAACCCCTTCATGAATCAAGGCAGCGGCTCACCGGGCCTGCTCCACGAATACGGCAAGTCGATCTCGAACAGCCCGCGCCCCTGCTCGCCGCAGGTGGGAATCGCCCCCCTGTTCGTCTGTTCGACGAGCAGCTCCTATCCCAGCGGGCATACCGCGAAGGGCACCGGCGCCTCCTTGCTGGCGGCCTACCTCTTCCCCGAGCGGTACCACGCCTTCCTCACCCGCGGGCAGGAATATGCCGAGAGCCGCATCGTGGCGGGGCAGCATTACCCGCTCGACGTCATGGCGTCCCGCGCGATGGCCTACAAGGCGGTGGCCGATCTGCTGGCATCGCAGGTGCCGGTCGCGAACAGCTTCCTGACCGGCGTCGCGCTCCCGACGGCGCGACAGGGCCAGGCCGCCTTCTGCGGTGCGAAGACAATCCTCGACTGCGCAAACGCCCGCACGGACAGCTTCTCGGATCACGATACCAACAAGGCGCTCTACAACTTCACCAAGAACTACGGCTTTCCCACCATCGGCCCGACGGACAGGCCGATGACCGTTCCGGAGAACGCGAGATACCTGATCCGGACGTGCTTTCCCTACCTCGGCGACGACCAGCTCCGCGACATCATCCGCACGACTGCGGATCCGTCCGGCCGGGTGCTCGACGACCCCTGGAGCCGCATCAACCTGTTCGCGGCCGCCGACGGCTACGGCGCCTTCGATCGGGACCTGACGGTTCGCATGGATGTGGCGCTCGCCACGAACCGCCTGACGCCCGGCGCGGACTTCTTCGCCGCCGACACATGGCGCAACGACATCGGTGGAGCGGGCACCCTGACCAAGGCCGGCACCGGGATCCTCACGCTCGCGGGAAGCAACGGTTTCGCGGGCTTCGATCTCGTGGAAGGCGGCCTCAACCTCACCGGAGTGAACGCGCTGACGGGGTCGAGCCGTGTGGACGGCGGCATCCTGACGATTTCCGGGCATATCCTGGCGGTCGCCGGCGACCTGACGACCGCGGCGGGAACCACGGTGCGCCTCGGCGGCGCCGGCATCGAGGCCGGACGAGCCCTGCGCATCGACGGGACTCTCGACCTGGCCGGGCCCGCCGAGCTGCGCATCGGCGCGACCGCGACCGGCCTCGTGAGCGGCGTGGTATCGGGCGCCTCGCAACTGACGAAGAGCGGCACCGGAACGCTGACGCTGGCCGGCACGAACGGCGCCGTAGCCGGACAGTTCACCGGCCGCGCCAGCGTCGAGGCCGGCACGCTTTCCGTCATCGGCACGTTCGGCGATACCGCCGCCAACGCCGCCACGGTCGCTGTCGGCAACGGCGCCACGCTGCGCGGCTCCGGCACGATCGCGGGGTCGGTCACCGTCGCCGCCGGCGGGACGGTCTCCGCCGGTGCGGCGACCGGCCCCTCCGTCGGCACCCTGACCGTGGCCGGCGACTATACGCTCGGCCTCGGCGCCGCATCCGCGTTCAAGTTGAGCGATCCCGGCGTCGGCGGCGGCACCGGCAACGACCTCGTCAGGGTCGGCGGAAACCTGACCCTGGGTGGCGCGCTGAACCTCGTCAGCGCCCTCGACGGCGGCGCCGCGCCGGTGACGGACGCCTACCGGCTATACGATTACGGCGGAACGCTCGCCGGCGGCTTCGACACGATCGCCCTGCCGACGGCGAAGACCGCGTCGGTCTACACCACCATCCCCGGCCAAGTGAACATCCTGCTCGCCGATGCCGGCCAAGTGGTCCAGATCTTCGACGGAGTGAGAACCTGGAGCTCGACGAGCACGAACCTGAGCGACAGCCCCAACAGCCAGATCAAGGACACATGGCGCGCGGGTGTCGGCGTCTTCGCCGGGGCCGCGGGCACGGTGATGGTCGTCGGCGCGCAGGACCTGCAAGGGCTGCAGTTCACTGTCGGCGGGTACACCCTCACGGGTTCGGGCACGCTCAACCTCACCGGGGTTCCGACGTCGACGCCCGGCCAGAGCTTCGTCAACGTCGATCGCGGCGTCGGCGTCGCCATCGCCAACACGATCACGAGCACGGGTGGCGCGTTCGGCCTCACCAAGGTCGGCGACGGCACCCTGACGCTGACGGGAAGCAGCACGTACACCGGACCGACCGTCGTCACGGCGGGCAGCCTTCTGCTGGCCGAAGGGGCTCGCCTCGCCTCGGCGGTGACGACGGCCGCGGCCGGAACCTTCGTCAATGCCGGCTCGCTCCTCCAGGGAGTGACCAACGCGGGCACGAGCGGCAACAGCGGCACGATCGCGGGAGCGGTCGACAACAGCGGGCGCCTGACGACATCGGGCATTCTCTCCGGCGGCCTCGCCAACACCGGGGCGGTGACCGCGAGCGCCGGGCGCATCGACGGCGGCGTCGCCAACCGGAGCGGAACGCTCGCGATCATCGGGGCCGTTTCCAGTGATGGCCCCATGTCGAACGCGGTGGGGGCGACCGTGACGGTCGCCGGTTCGGGCAACTACGACCTCGGCGGGCTGCTCACGAACGCCGGCAGCGTGAGAGTCGAATCAGGCGGACGCCTGACGGCCTTCGCCGGCATCCGCAACGAAGGGGTGTTTGCGGTGGACGCCGGCGCGACGGTCGTCGATGCGCTCCTCAACACGGGACGGGTCGACAACGCCGGGAGCTACACCGCGGACGTGACCAATCTGGCCGGTGGCACCCTCGTCAATACCGGGACCCTCACGACGGTTTCGCGGCCCGTGCAGAACGCCGGGTTCCTCGCCACATCGGGCGTGCTCGTCGGCGGCCTCGACAATGCCGGCATCGCCCGGATCGGCGGCACGCTCTCCGGCGCGCTCGCGAACACGGGAACGGTTCTCCTCACCGCTCCCACCACGGGCATCACGGCCCTGACCAACACCGGTCTGCTCGACCTCGGCGGCACGACGCTGACGGTCGGGTCGTTCGCGGGTACGGACACGAACGCGGTGCTGCGCAACGGTGGCCTCGTGACCGGTGGCACCAACGTTTCAGGCACTTACGCAGGCACGATCGCCGATGGGACGGGCCAGTCCTTCCTGACGAAGGAGGGGAGCGGAACCCTGACGCTCACCGGGGGAGGCGCCTACTCGGGAGCCACGACGGTCGCTGCCGGCACGCTGGTGGCGAATGGCGGGATGGGGAACTCGCCGGTCACGGTCGCCGGCGGGGCGACGCTCGGCGGCGTCGGCCTGATCGGCGGTCTCGCTGCGCGTCCGGGCGCGACCGTCGCTCCCGGCGCCACGGCCGGCATCGGCAGCCTCGGCACGCTCACGGTGGCGGGTAACGTCGCCTTCGCGCGCGGATCGGTCCTCCAGATCGACGCGACGGCGGATGGCCGGGCGGACGGCCTCGTCGCCACCGGCACCGCGACCTTGCAGGGCGGGACGGTGCAGGTGACGGCGAGCCCAGGACAGTACGCGCCGCGCAGCCGCTACACGCTGCTTTCGGCGGCCAGCGGCGTGACCGGGCAGTTTGCGGGTGCGGCGGCGAACTTCGCCTTCCTGAAACCCCTCCTCTCCTACGACGCCAACGCCGCCTACCTGACGCTCGCGCGCAACGATCTCCAGTTCGGGGCGGCGGCGCAGACCCGAAACCAGCGCACCGTAGCCACCGCCACTGAAGCCTTGGGCGTCGGCGCGCGCGCCTACGACGCCGTCGCCGTGCTCTCGGCCGCGCAAGCGCGTCAGGCCTTCGACGGCCTCTCGGGCGAGCTGCATGCCGGCGCGATCTCGGCCGAGTTCGAGACCGCGTTCTTCGTCCGCGAGGCGATCCTGGACCGGATGCGCTGGGGCGCCCCCCCCGGCTTCGCGGAGGGCGCCGATTACGGACGCCTGCCGGCCGCCTACGCCGCCGACCTGCCCG
>NZ_JAKSYF010000083.1:0-63117 GCF_022829745.1 Methylobacterium sp. E-016 | reverse complement strand
CTCACCGTCAACCAGACATTGTTCAACGGGTTCCAGACCGACAACAACACCCGCCGCGCCGAGTCGAACGTCTACAGCCAGCGCGAGAGCCTGCGCTCCACCGAGATGTCGGTGCTGTACGGCGGCGTGCAGTCCTACATGAACGTGCTCAGCAACACCGCGACGCTGGAGCTGAACCGCAACAACGTCGAGGTGCTGGAGGAGCAGCTCCGCCAGACCCGCGACCGCTTCAACGTCGGCGAGGTCACCCGCACCGACGTCGCCCAGGCCGAGGCGCGCCTCGCCGGCGCCCGCTCGCAGGTCAGCGTCGCGGAATCGGCCCTGCGCACCAGCATCGGCACCTATCGCCAGAACATCGGCGTCGAGCCGCGCCAGCTCGCCCCGGGCCGCCCGCTCGACCGCTACGTGCCGGCCAACCTCGATTCGGCGATCGCGATCGGCCTGCAGGAGCATCCGCAGATCCTCTCGGCGCTGCACGCGGTCGACGCGGCCGAGGCGCAGGTCAAGGTGCTCGAGGCCGCGCTGTATCCGACCGTCGGCCTGCAGGGCAGCGTGCAGCAGCGCTACGACCAGACCTTCCCCGGCGACAACTTCGTGTCGGCGTCGATCGTCGGGCGGGTGACGATCCCGCTGTACCAGGGCGGCCAGGAATACGCGCAGATCCGCCAGCAGAAGGAAGTCGTGGGCCAGACCCGCATCCAGGCCGACCTCGTGCGCGATCAGGTCCGCGCGCAGGTGGTCGACTTCTGGGGCCGGCTCGAGGCCGCCAAGGCGCAGGTGATCGCCGCCCAGGCCCAGGTCCAGGCCAACGAGGTCGCGCTGAACGGCGTCCGCGAGGAAGCCCGCGTCGGTCAGCGCACGACCCTCGACGTGCTCAACGCGCAGCAGGAACTGCTCAACGCCCGCGTGAACCTGATCACCGCCCAGCGCGACCGGGTGATCTTCTCCTACGGCGTGGTCCAGGCGATCGGCCGTCTGACGGTGCGCTACACCGCGGTGCCGGTGGCGGTCTACAGCGCCAAGGTCCACTACGACCAGGTCAAGGATCTCTGGTACGGCGTCCGCTCGCCGGACGGCCGCTGAGGCGGCGTGATTCGCGCCCGCGACCCGAGGGTTCCGGCGGGCGCGGGCAAGCGGAATACGGGCAGGCGGAATAACGGCGCCCGGCGGGTGATTTCCCGAGGACTGTGCTCCGGCTGCGCTTGTCGCGTGCGCGCGGCGTGGAATACTCCATTCGACAGCCTTTTTTCGTCCCTCCCACCTTCTCGAGCGCCGTCCGGATGAGTGCAGCGAGCCCCAAGATCCAGGACAAGGCGGCGGAGAAGGCGCACGAGCCCTCCATGGAGGAGATCCTGGCGTCGATCCGCCGGATCATCGCCGACGATCAGGCGGTGAAGCCGCCCGAGCCGGCCGCGGTTCGCCCCCCCTCGCACGAGAACGACGACGTGCTCGACCTTGCCGAGATGGAAGAACCCGCGCCGCCGCCGCGCCCCGCCGCCAAGCCGGTGCCGCTGGAGCTCGAAACGCTCGATTTCGACGCGATCGATTTCGACGCGATGGAGCCGGAGCCCGAGCCCGAGCCGGCCCCCGCGCCGCGGGCCGCCGCCCCGGAGCCGGCGTGCAGGCCCGACCCCGCGCCGGAGCCCGGGCTGATCTCGTCCGCGGCCGGCGCCAGCGTCAACCAGGCCTTCAACCTGCTCGCCAACACGGTGTCGAGCCAGAACGCGCGCAGCCTGGAAGACCTCGTTCAGGACATGCTGAAGCCGATGCTCAAGGCCTGGCTCGACGACAACCTGCCGGTGATGGTCGAGCGGCTGGTGCGCGTCGAGATCGAGCGGGTCGCCCGCGGCCGCTGAGGTCGCGCGTGTCGCCGCCCGTGTTGACGGGAGGCCCCTGACGGGTTGAAAGCGGGCTCGAAATTCTCGAGACGGACCCGCGATCGCCCGCCCATGATGGACAAGACCTTCGACCCGGCCGGCGCCGAGGCGCGCGCCAGCGCCGCGTGGACGAGCGCCGACGCGTTCCGCGCCGGGCGGCCCGACCGGGCCGGTGCCGAGCCGTACTGCATCGTCATCCCGCCGCCGAACGTGACGGGCTCGCTGCATATCGGCCACGCCCTCAACAACACGCTGCAGGACATCCTCGCCCGCTTCGAGCGGATGCGCGGCCGCGACGTGCTGTGGCAGCCGGGCATGGACCATGCCGGCATCGCCACGCAGATGGTGGTCGAGCGCCGCATGATGGAGGCGCAGGAGCCGGGCCGCCGCGAGATCGGCCGCGCGGCCTTCCTCGACAAGGTGTGGGCCTGGAAGGCGGAATCGGGCGGCGCGATCGTCTCGCAGCTGAAGCGGCTCGGCGCCTCCTGCGACTGGTCGCGCGAGCGCTTCACCATGGGCGAGCGCGGCGCGCCCGACGAGCAGATGGTCCGCGCGGTCACGAAGGTGTTCGTCGACCTGCACGCGCAGGGGCTGATCTACCGCGACAAGCGCCTCGTGAACTGGGACCCGAAGTTCCAGACCGCGATCTCGGACCTCGAGGTCCAGCAGGTCGAGGTGAAGGGCCACCTCTGGCACTTCGACTATCCGGTGGTGGACGCGGCCGGCATCGAGACGGGCGACATCATCACGGTCGCCACGACGCGCCCCGAGACCATGCTCGGCGACACGGCCGTCGCCGTCCACCCCGAGGACGAGCGCTACGCCGCGCTCGTCGGCAAGCACGTGCGCCTGCCGCTGGTCGGGCGCCTGATCCCGATCGTCGCCGACGACTATTCCGATCCCGAGAAGGGCACCGGCGCGGTCAAGATCACGCCGGCGCACGACTTCAACGACTTCGAGGTCGGCCGTCGCCACGGCTGCCGCCCGATCAACATCCTGGACAGCGAGGCGCGGATCGCCCTCGACGGCAACGCCGACTTCCTGGCCGACGCGAACCCGGATGCGGAGGCGCTGGCCCTCCACGGCCTCGACCGGTTCGCAGCCCGCAAGGCCGTCGTCGCGCTGATGGAGGCGGCGGGACGCCTGCGCGAGATCGAAGCCAACACCCACGCCGTCCCGCACGGCGACCGCTCGGGCGTGGTGATCGAGCCCTACCTCACCGACCAGTGGTACGTGAACGTGAAGCCGCTGGCCGAGCGCGCGCTCCAGGCGGTGCGCGACGGTCGCACGCGCTTCGTGCCGGAGAATTCCGAGAAGACCTTCTTCCAGTGGCTCGAGAACATCGAGCCGTGGTGCATCTCGCGCCAGCTCTGGTGGGGTCACCAGATCCCGGTCTGGTACGACGCGGAGGGTGGCATCTACGTCGCCGGCAGCGAGGCGGAAGCCGAGGCGCAGGCCGCGGCCAAGCAGGGCTCGCCGGTCGCGTTGCGCCGCGACGAGGACGTCCTCGACACCTGGTTCTCCTCCGCCCTGTGGCCGTTCTCGACGCTGGGCTGGCCGGAGAAGACCGCCGAGCTCGCGCGCTACTACCCGACCAACACGCTGGTGACCGGCAAGGACATCCTGTTCTTCTGGGTCGCCCGCATGATGATGCTCGGCCTGCACGTCACCGACGAGGTCCCGTTCGACACGGTCTACCTGCATACGCTGGTGCGCGACGCCTCCGGCGCCAAGATGTCGAAGTCGAAGGGCAACGTCGTCGACCCGCTCGGGCTGATCGACCAGTACGGCGCCGACGCGCTGCGCTTCACCCTGACGGCGCTCGCCGCGCAGGGGCGCGACATCAAGCTCAGCCCGGCCCGCGTGGAAGGGTACCGCAACTTCGCGACGAAGCTCTGGAACGCCGCGCGCTTCGCCGAGATGAACGGCTGCGCCCTCGATCCCGCCTTCGATCCGAAGGCGGTACGGGAGCCGCTGAACCGCTGGGCGCTCGGGGAGGCCGCGCGTGCCGTCGCCGAGGTCACCGCCGCTCTGGAGGCCTACCGCTTCAACGACGCGGCGGCCGCCGCCTACCGCTTCGTCTGGAACATCTTCTGCGACTGGACGATCGAGCTGGCCAAGCCCGTGCTCCAGGGCGAGGGTGTCGACCCGGCGCTGAAGGGCGAGACGCAAGCGACCATCGCCTTCCTGATCGACCAGATCGCGAAGCTGCTGCATCCGTTCATGCCGTTCCTCACCGAGGAGCTGTGGGCGATCAAGGGCGCGGCACTGCCCGATCGCGGCCTGCTCACGCTCCAGCCCTGGCCCGACCTGTCGGGGCTGGCGGATGCCGAGGCCGAGACCGAGATCGGCTTCGTGGTCGACCTCGTCTCCGAGGTGCGCTCGGCCCGCTCCGAGACCGGGGTGCCGGCCGGCGCGCAGGTTCCGCTGGTGATCGTCGGGGCCGATGCGGCGGTGCGGGCGCGGATCGGCGCCTGGCACGACACGCTGGTGCGCCTCGCCCGCCTCTCCGAGATCGGGTTCGCCGACGCCGCGCCGAAGAACGCGGTGCAACTGCTGGTCCGCGGCAGCGTCGCGGCCCTGCCGCTGGAGGGCATCGTCGACCTCGGCGCCGAGGTGGCGCGCCTGAAGAAGGAGGCCGCCAAGGCCGAGGGCGAGATCAGGAAGCTCGACGGCAAGCTCGGGAACGCCGACTTCGTGGCGCGCGCCCCCGAGGAGGTGATCGAGGAGAGCCGCGAGCGGCGCGAGGCCGAGGCCGAGCGGCTGGCCAAGCTTCAGGAGGCGCTGGCGCGGTTGAGCGACCCGGCGTCCTGAGCCTTGCGCCGGCTGGCGAAGGCGCTGGCCGGCATCGTCGGAGCGCTCGTCCTTGCCGTAATCCTCACGGCGCGGCCGGGCGACCCGGCCCTCTATCCGCCCGCGGAGGCGGCGCCGCAGGTGATCCACGTGGTCAGCCACGGCTGGCACAGCGGGATCGCGCTTCCGGTCGCGGCGCTGACGGGGCCGGGGGCGGGGCCGGCGCTCCGCGACATCGCCGTGCGGTTCCGCGCCTACCCGACGCTCGAGTTCGGTTGGGGCGAGGCCCGGTTCTACGCGGCGACGCCGACGCTGGCGGAGTTCGACTGGCGGCTGGCGCTCGGCGCCCTGTTCACGCCCGGCGGCAGCGACGGCGTGATCCAGGTCGTCGGCCTCGACGCGAACCCACGCGCGAGCTTTCCGCACGCCGACATCCTGGCGATCCCGGTCTCGGCCGCCGGGCTGGAAAAGCTCCTCGCGCGGCTGGAAGCCGGCTTCGCGCTCGCCGGCGGCCATCCGGTCGACGTCGGCCCCGGCCTCTACGGGCCGAGCCTGTTCTACCGGGGCGCAGGCCGGTTCTCCTGGACCAACGTGTGCAACCACTGGACCGCCGGCCTCGTCAACGCGGCCGGCCTGCCCGTCGCGCCGGTGCTCGCGACGCTGCCGCGCGGGCTCATCCTCGATCTCGAATGGCGCTCCGGCGCGACGGCGGTCCCGTGACGCTCGCGCCACGCTGCGCGCGCCGTCGTCGGCCCGGCGGCGTCCGGCCAACCTGTCGAAACGGTAATGCGCCCGTCACGGGCGGGTGAGGCGCCGGGCCTTAGGACAGGGTCATCGCCCGCCGAGCCGGCGGCGCCGAAGATGTCCCCGGAGACTTGTCGCATGTCCGTTCCGCAGACCCGCACCACCGCCCGCACGAGCCGCCGGGCCCTGGCCTCGGTCGCCGCCGCCGCCCTCATCGCGGGCGGCGCCCTCGGCAGCGGCTATCTGCCGGCCGCCACGCCGGCCCTCGCCCAGGCGCTTCCGCAATCCCCGATCGCCGCGCCGGAGCACCCGCCGGGCTCGTTCGCCAACATCGTCGACAAGGTGAAGCCGGGCGTCGTCTCGGTGAAGGTGAAGCTCGACGACTCCGCTTCCAGCGACGACGAGGACGGCCCGAGCGGCCAGCAGGGCCAGAACCTGCAGAACGTTCCGCCGCAGCTGCGCGAGTTCTTCAAGCGCTTCGGCCAGAACGGCCCGAACGGCGGACCGCCCGGCATGCAGCCGCAGCACCAGGGCCCGCGCGGCGCCGTCGGCTCCGGCTTCATCATCTCCGCCGACGGCTACGTCGTGACCAACAACCACGTCGTCGACCACGCCAAGACCGTGCAGGTGACGCTCGACGACGGCCGGACGCTGGACGCCAAGGTGATCGGCAAGGATTCCAAGACCGACATCGCGCTCCTGAAGATCAAGGATTCCGGCAGCTACCCCTACGTCCAGTTCGGCAAGGCGGCCCCGCGGGTCGGCGACTGGGTGGTGGCGATCGGCAACCCGTTCGGCCTCGGCGGCACGGTGACCGCCGGCATCGTCTCGGCCCGCGGCCGCGACATCGGCGCCGGCCCGTACGACGACTTCCTGCAGATCGACGCGCCGATCAACAAGGGCAATTCCGGCGGCCCGACCTTCAACGTCAACGGCGAGGTCGTGGGCGTGAACACCGCCATCGCCTCGCCGTCGGGCGGCAGCGTCGGCCTCGCCTTCGCCATCCCCGCCGAGACCGTGCAGGCGGTGGTCGATCAGCTCAAGACCGACGGCAAGGTCGCCCGCGGCTATCTCGGCGTGCAGGTCCAGCCGGTGACGCAGGACATCGCCGAGGGGCTCGGCATGGCCAAGCCGAAGGGCGCCCTGATCGATCACGCCGAGGACGGCACGCCGGCGGCCAAGGCCGGCCTCAAGTCCGGCGACGTGATCGAGTCGGTCAACGGCAACCCGATCAACGACGCCAAGGAGCTATCCCGCAAGATCGCGGGGCTGAAGCCCGGCGCCAAGGTTGAGATCGCCTATCTCCGCGGCGGCAAGTCCGACAACGCGACGATCACGCTGGGCGCGCTCCCGACCGACGGGTCGAAGGTGGCCTCCTCGGACACCGGCATGGCCGGCGGCCAGCCGCGGCTCGGGCTGAGCCTGGCGCCGGCGGCGGAGGTCGGCCTGTCCGACAGCGGCGTCGCGGTGGTCCAGGTCGATCCGGACGGCCCGGCCGCCGCCAAGGGCATCGAGCAGGGCGACGTCATCCTCGACGTGGCCGGCAAGAGCGTGACCCGCCCCTCCGAGGTCGCCGAGCAGATCCGCACGGCCGAATCCAGCGGGCGCAAGGCGGTGCTGATGCGGGTGAAGAGCAGCAAGGGCGTGACCCGCTTCGTCGCGATCTCGCTGACCAAGAACGACGGCTGATCCGACACGCGCGCCGGGGCCTCGCCCCCGGCGATCCCGATCGACCCACGCACGGCATCGGCAGGACGCGGACGCGTTCGGCCGGTGCCGTCTCGTCGCGACCGCTCGCTCGCTCGCGCCGATGGAACGGATCTTGAACCGGATCGGCCGGGGCCTGCTTCGGAATCCGTTTCCGGGCGCGCTATAGTCGGCTCCGCGAACTCCACGGGATCCGCGACCGGATGGCGAGCGTCGACCTAAACTCCGATCTCGGCGAGGGCTTCGGCGCCTATGCCTGCGGCGACGACGCGGCGATGCTCGCCATCGTCACCTCGGCCAACGTCGCCTGCGGGATGCATGCGGGCGACCCGGAGATCATGGCCGAGACCTTCGCGCGGGCGAAGGCGAACGGCGTCGCCGTGGGTGCCCATCCGGGCTTTCCCGACCTCTGGGGGTTCGGGCGGCGGCGGATGCCGTTCACCGCGCCCGAAATCGAGCGCCTCGTCGCATATCAGATCGGCGCCGCCGAGGCGCTCGCGGCCTATGCCGGCCATCGCATCGCCTACGTGAAGGCGCACGGGGCGCTCGCCAACCTCGCAGCCGCCGAGCGCGACGTCGCCGACGCGATCGCCCGGGCCGTGCGCGCGGTCGACCGCGACTTAGCGCTGCTCGCCATCGCGCTGACGGCGCAGGTGCCGGCCGGCGAGGCGGCGGGCCTCGAGGTCCACCAGGAGATCTTCGCCGACCGGGGCTACGCCGAGGACGGCCAGCTGATCGCCCGCGGCCGGCCCGGGGCGATGATCGACGGCGCGGAGGAGGCCGCCGGCCGCGTCCTCGCCATGGTGGAGGCCGGCGCGATCGTCACCGCGCAGGGCACCCGCCTGCCGACGCCGATCCGCTCGGTCTGCGTCCACGGCGATTCCGCGCACGCGGTCGCCACCGCCCGGGCGGTGCGCGACCGGCTCGAGGGCGCCGGCATCCGCCTCGCCCCGTTCCGGGCCTGAAGAGGTGGGACCGCCTCCGCGCCTGCTCGATGCCGGGGAGGCGGCCCTCGTCGCCGAGTTCGGCAGCGCGGTCGATCCGGCGATCAACGACCGGGTGCTGGCGCTCGACGACGCCCTGCGCGCCGACCCGCCCGCCGGCCTCCGCGAGACCGTGCCGACCTACCGCTCGCTGATGATGCACTACGATCCGCTCGTGCTCGATCGCGCGGCGCTCGCCGCGCGGGTCGTCGCGCTCGCGGACGCTGCCGGTGCGGGCCGGGCCGCGCCGACGCTCTGGACGCTGCCCTGCTGCTATGCCGAGACCAGCGCGGGCGAGCCCTGCGGCGAGGACGTCGCCGCCATCGCCGAGCGCACCGGCCTTTCCGCGGCGCGGGTGGCAGGCCTGCATGCGGGGGCGACCTACCGGGTCTACATGTACGGGTTCGCGCCGGGCTTCGCCTATCTCGGCGGCCTGCCGAGGGAACTGGCGGTGCCGCGCCGGGCAAAGCCCCGCCCGCCGCATCCGGCCAACGCGCTCCTCGTCGGCGGAGGGCTCGCCGCAATCGGCACCGTGCCGATGCCGACCGGCTGGTACGTCATCGCGCGGACCCCGGCCCGGCTCTATGCGCCCGAGCGCGACGAGACCTTCCCGGTCGCCGCCGGCGACCGCATCCGCTTCGCGCCGGTGGACGCCGCGACCTTTTCGGCCCTGGAGCGGCGCGCCGCAGCCGGCGAGGTCGTGGCCCGGCGCGAAGCCTATGCCGGGGACCCGGCGCCGTGAGCCCGCGCCTCGCGATCCTCGCTGCCGGGCCGAGCGTGACGCTGCAGGATGCCGGGCGCCACGGATACCTGCGCTACGGCATCACCTCTGCCGGGCCGATGGACGCGCTCGCCTTCGACACCGCCAACCGCGCCGCCGGCAACCCGCCCGGCGCCACGGCGATCGAGGTCTCGGCCGGCGGCATCACCGTCGCGGCGGAGGGCGGCCCGCTCAGTCTCGTCCTGGCGAGCACGAGCTTCCGCATCGCCCTCGACGGCCAGGCGCTGCCGGCCGCCGTCGCGCTGACGCTGGAGCCCGGCCGGACGCTCGCGGTGCGGGCGGGCTCGGCCGGGGCATGGTGCTACCTCGCGGTGTGCGGACGCATCGCCGTCGCGCCGGTGCTCGGCTCGACCGCGACCCACACCCGGTCCGGCCTCGGCGGCCTCGATGGCCGCGCGCTGGCGGCCGGCGACAGCCTCGCGATCGACGCGGCGCGCGCCGGCGCCGGCGATCCGCAGGCCCTGGTCGCGCCCTGGCTCGACCGGCCGGCCGACACGATCCGCGTCGTCCTCGGGCCGCAGGACGACGCCTTCGCGGCGGACCAGATCGCGGCGTTCCTCGACGGCCCGTGGACGGTCGCCGGGCGCGGCGACCGCATGGCCTGCTTCCTCGACGGTCCGCGCCTGACCCATGCACGCGGCCACGACATCGTCTCCGACGGCATCGCCATGGGCGCGATCCAGGTGCCGGGCGAGGGGCTGCCGATCGTGCTGATGGCCGACCGGCAATCGACCGGCGGCTACCCGAAGATCGCCACGGTGATCGGCCCCGACCTCGGGCGGCTCGCCCAGGCCCAGGCCGGCACGCGGCTGCGCTTCGCCGCGGTCTCGATCGCGGACGCCGTCGCGGCCCGCAGGGCGGAGGCCGCGTGCCTCGCGCCCGAGATTCGGGTGGAGCCGGTGGTCCGCACCGCATTCCCGTCGGAGCTGCTGCTTGGGCTCAACCTCGTGGACGGCGTCGTCGACGCACGTGGGTGATCGCTTAGGCGGTTGGACGAAGACTTGCTTGGGCGCAGCCGCATGGATCTCGATACGATCAGCTCGGTCCTCACCCCGCGGGAGCCCGGCTCGCTGCCGGGCTGGCGCGCGGGCGACGCGTGGCTCGCCGGCGGCACCTGGCTGTTCTCGGAGCCGCAGCCGCATCTCGCGCGGCTGATCGACCTCACCGCCCTGGCGCTTCCGCCGAGCGCGGCGACCGAAGCGGGCTTGAGCCTGTCGGCCACCTGCACGATCGCCGAGCTGGACCGGATCGAGCTGCCGCCCGCCTGGATCGCCGCGCCGCTCGTCGGGCAGAGCTGCCGGGCGCTGCTCGGCTCGTTCAAGATCTGGAACCGGGCGACCGTGGGCGGCAACCTCTGCCTTGCGCTACCCGCCGGGCCGATGATCGCGCTCGCCGTGGCGCTCGACGGCGTCTGCACCATCCGCACCGGCGCGGGCGGCGAGCGCCGGATGGCGGTGGCCGAGTTCGTGCTCGGGCCGCAGGCGACCGCGCTCGCTCCGGACGAGGTCCTGCTGCGCCTCGACATGCCGGCCTCGGCCCTCAAGCGGCGCGCGGCCTTCCGCCGGATCTCGCTGAGCCCGAACGGCCGCTCCGGCGCCCTGCTGATCGGCACGCGGGACGCCGACGGCACGCGCGTCGTCACCGTCACGGCCTCGACCCGCCGCCCGGTGCGCCTCGTCTTCCCGGCGCCGCCGAGCGCCCGCGACCTCGCCGACGCGATCGCAACGCGGATCGACGACGCGCTCTGGTACGACGACGTGCACGGCGCGCCGGATTGGCGCCGCCACGTCACCGGCCTGCTCGCCGAGGAGATCCGGGCCGAGCTCAGCGAGGGCGCATGAGGATCGTCGTCAACGGCCATGCCGAGGAGGTGGCGCCGCGTCCCGGCCAGTGCCTGCGCACGCTGCTGCGCGAGCAGGGCTGGTTCGGCGTCAAGAAGGGGTGCGACGCCGGCGATTGCGGCGCCTGCACGGTCCACCTCGACGGCGAGCCGATCCACAGCTGCCTGCTGCCGGCGTTCCGGGCCGAGGGGCGCAGCGTCACCACCATCGAGGGGCTGTCCGGCCCGTGCCGGCCGGGGCAGGGGGTGCCGGACCGGGCGCCGGACCCGCTGCACCCGATGCAGGCGGCCTTCGTCGCGGCCCAGGGCTTTCAGTGCGGCTTCTGCACGCCCGGGATGATCATGACGGCGGCGTCCCTCGACCAGGGCCAGAAGCGCGACTTCGGCGCGGCGCTGAAGGGCAATCTCTGCCGCTGCACCGGCTACCGCGCCATCCGCGACGCCATCGCCGGCATCGCCTCGGCCGAGGCGGCGACTGCGAGCGACCCGATCGGGCGCAGCGTGCCGGCGCCCGCGGCGCCGGACATCGTGTCGGGCCGCGCCGGCTACACCTTCGACCTCGCCATGCCGGGCCTGCTGCACATGCGGGTGCTGCGCTCAGACCACGCGCACGCGCGGATCGTCGCGATCGATCGCGCGGCCGCCCTGGCGCTCCCGGGCGTCGTCGCGGTGCTCACCCATGCGGACGTGCCGAACCTGCGCTTCTCCACCGGCCGGCACGAGAACCCGGCCGACGACGCGTCCGATACCCGCGTGCTCGACGACACCGTCCGCTTCGTCGGCCAGCGCGTCGCCGCGGTGGTCGCCGAGACGGAAGCCGCGGCCGAGGCCGGCGTGCGAGCGCTCGGGATCACCTACGCGGCGTTGCCAGCTGTGTTCGATCCGGTGGCCGCGATGCAGCCCGGCGCCCCCCTCGTCCACGCGTCGATCGAGCCGGGCGCGGACGCGCCGCCCCACCCGTCGCGTCCGAACCTCGCGGCCGAGGCCCACGGCCTGGTCGGCGACGTCGAGGCGGGTTTTGCCGAGGCGCACCGCATCCACGAGGGCACCTATCTCTCGCAACGGGTGCAGCACGCCCATCTCGAGACCCACGGCGCGATCGGCTGGCGGGATGCGGACGGCCGCCTCGTGATCCGCTCCTCGACGCAGGTGCCGTTCCTGACCCGCGACGCGCTCTGCATGCTGTTCGGCCTCGACCGATCGCAGGTGCGGGTGATGGCGGCCCGCGTCGGCGGCGGCTTCGGCGGCAAGCAGGAGATGCTGACCGAGGACCTCGTCGCGCTGGCGGTGCTCCGCACCGGGCGCCCGGTGAAGTGGGAGCTCACCCGCCAGGAGCAGTTCACCGCCACCACCACCCGCCATCCGATGCGGGTTCGGGTGAAGCTCGGCGCGCGGGCCGACGGCACGCTCACCGCGATCCAGCTCGACGTCGTCTCGAACACCGGGGCCTACGGCAACCATGCCGGCGGCGTGCTCCACCACGGCACCAACGAGGTGATCGGCGCCTATCGCTGCGCGAACAAGCGCGTCGACGGCTACGCCGTCTACACCCACACCCTGCCGGCCGGCGCCTTCCGCGGCTACGGCCTCAGCCAGACGATCTTCGCCGTCGAATCGGCGATGGATGAGCTCGCCCGCGACCTCGGCCTCGACCCCTACGCGATGCGCCGCCGCAACGCAGTGCGCCCCGGCGACCCGATGGTCTCGACCAGCCTGGAGCCGCACGACGTCGAATACGGCAGCTACGGCCTCGACCAGTGCCTCGACCTCGCCGAGCGCGCGATGGCGGCCCCCGGCGGCGACCCGGCTCCGGAAGGCTGGCGTGTCGGCGAGGGCATGGCGATGGCGATGATCGACACGATCCCCCCGCGCGGGCATTTTTCGGACGCGCGGATCGCGCTGCGCGCGGACGACGGACGCGATCGGGCCCACCTTTTCCCTCCCCCCGCTGCGGGGGAGGGTACCCTGCGCAGCAGGGGGGGAGAGGGGAGCGCCGTATCCGGCACTGTCGCTCCCCTCTCCCGACCCTCGCTGACGCGAGGCCCACCCTCCCCCGCAGAGGGGGGAGGGACCCGCGCTTCGCCCGTCGCGCCCGCGCTCTACGAATTGTCCGTCGGCACCGCGGAGTTCGGCAACGGCACCACCACCGTGCATGCGCAGATCGCGGCGGCCGCCCTCGGCACCGCGCCGGACCGGATCCGCATCCGCGCCTCCGACACCGACGCGGTCGGCCACGACACCGGCGCCTACGGCAGCACCGGCATCGTCGTGGCGGGCCGCGCGACGCTGAACGCGGCCGAGGCGCTCGCGCGCGCGATCCTAACCTGGGCCGCGGCGCAGGCGGGCGCCACGGCCGCCGACTGCCGCCTCGAAGCCGACCACGTGATCGTTCCGGGGAGCCGCATCGCGTTGGCCGACCTCATCGCCGAGGGTCCGCTCGAAGCGGAAGGCCGGGCCGACGGCTCGCCGCGCTCGGTCGCCTTCAACGTCCAGGCGTTCCGGGTCGCCGTGCATCCGGGGACCGGCGAGGTCCGGATCCTGCGCAGCGTCCACGCGGCCGATGCCGGCCGCGTGATCAACCCGATGCAGTGCCGCGGGCAGGTCGAGGGCGGTGTCGCGCAGGCCCTCGGCGCGGCGCTGTACGAGGACGTGCGTCTCGACGAGGCCGGCCGCGTGATCACCCAGACGTTCCGGAACTACCACATCCCGGCCTGCGCCGACGTGCCGGCGACCGAGGTGCTGTTCGCCGACACCCACGACAGCATCGGCCCGCTCGGCGCGAAATCGATGAGCGAGAGCCCGTTCAACCCGGTCGCCCCGGCGCTCGCCAACGCGATCCGCGACGCGACCGGCGCGCGGCTCACCGCGACGCCGTTCGCGCCGGACCGGATTTTTCGGGATGTCGGGGCGGCCTGACCTTCAGCCCGGCACGATGCTCCGGTCGAGCACGCGGCCCTGGCCCGGCACGGACAGCACCCGGCCGTCCTCGGCGACGACCTGCCCGCGCGCGATCGTCATCACCGGCCAGCCGGTCACCGAAAACCCCTCCCAGGGGGTGTAGTCGGCGCCGTGATGGAGCGCCGCCTGCGTGATCGTCTCGCGGCGGTTCGGGTCCCACAGGGTCAGGTCGGCGTCGAAGCCGGGGCCGATCGAGCCTTTCTTCGGATACAGGCCGTAGAGCTTGGCGTGGTTCGTCGCGGTGAGCGCCGCGAACTGGTTCAGCGAGATCCGCCCCTTCGACACGCCCTCGGAGAAGAGCACCGGCAGCCGGGTCTCGATGCCGGGGATGCCGTTCGGGATCCAGCGGAAGGAGGTTCTTGCGCGCGGGTTGAGCTTGCCCTGGGGGTCGTCGTAGCGGAACGGGCAATGGTCGGAGGAGACCACGTCGAAGATCCCGCGCTGCAGGCCGGACCAGATCGCCGCTTGGCTCGCGGCATCCCGCGGCGGCGGCGAGCAGACGTACTTCGCGCCCGACATCGGGTCGTCGCCGATCCCCTTCATGTCTTCGGCCGTCAGCGTCAGGTATTGCGGGCAGGTCTCGGCATGGATCTTCAGGCCGCGCCCCTGCGCCCACGCGATCTGCTCCATCGCCTGCTCGCCCGAGACGTGGACGATGACGATCGGCAGGTCGACCAGCTCGGCATGGCTGATCGCCCGATGCGCCGCCTCGCGCTCGACCGGTTGCGGCCGCGACAGCGCATGGCCGAAGGGCCGGGTCTCCCCGGCCTTCTCCAGGCGCTCGCCGAGGTAGCGGATCGCGTCGTAGCCCTCGGCATGGACCATCACGCGGGCGCCCTCGCGCCGGGCGACGTCGAACACGTCGAGGATCTGCCGGTCGTTCAGGACCAAGTCGTCGTACGTCATGAAGACCTTGAACGAGGTGTAGCCGGCGGCGATCAGCGCCGGCAGCTCCTGCCCGAGCACCGCCTCGGTCGGGTCCGAGACGATCAGGTGGATCGCCGCGTCGACGTGGCATTGCCCCTCGGCCAGACCGCGATAGGCCTCGGCCGCCGCGCGCAGGGAGCCGCCGCGCGGCTGCAACGCGAACGGCATCACGCAGGTGTTGCCGCCGGCGGCGGCCGCCCGCGTCGCCGAGGCGAAGTCGTCGGCCATGACGATGCCGGGCCCCGAGGGCTGCGCGATGTGGACGTGGCTGTCGATGCCGCCCGGCAGCACCAGCAGCCCGGACGCGTCGATGGTCCGGGCCGCGTCCGCCACCCGCTCGGCCACCGCGACGATGCGGCCGTCGCGGATGCCGATCTCGGCACGCAGCGTGTCGGCGGCGGTGACGACGGTGCCGCCGCGGATCGCGAGATCGAAGTCGGGCATGGTTTCGCCGCCTCTCGGGTGGAACCTCGGTCCTGTCGACCGGTCCGGCCGCCCTGGCACGATGCGTGCCCGGATCGCCTCCATCCGCCCGCGAGAGTGTCCGACCCGATGTCCCCAGCGCCGCTGAACCGCTTCTCCGTCGTGCCGCTCGCGCAGATGACGCGCCGCCTCGCCGACGTGGCGTCGGGCCGGGCCGAGCCGGACCTCGTGATCGCCGGCGCGCGGGTGCTCTCGACCTATTCCGACCGCATCCTGCCCGAGCGCGAGGTCTGGATGGCGGGCGGCCGGATCGCCGCGGTGAAGCCCGCTGGCAGCCATCGCGGCGGCGCGGCGCGGTTCGATGCGGGCGGCGGGCTGATCGCGCCGGGCCTCGTCGACCCGCATCTGCACATCGAGAGCAGCATGATCACCGCCTGCGCCTACGCCGAGGCGGCGCTCCTGAACGGCACGACGACGATCGTCTGCGACAGCCACGAGATCGGCAACGTGCTCGATGCCGACGGCGTCGCCTGGATGCTAAAGGATGCCCGCGCGGCGCCGCTCAATATCTACCTCACCGTGCCGAGCACGGTGCCGGCAACGACGCCGGAGCTGGAGACCGCCGGCGGCGACCTCACCGCCGAGAAGATCGCCGCCCTGTTCGACGCCTGGCCCGAGGCCTTGGGCCTGGGCGAGAAGATGGATTTCGTCGCGGTCGCCGAGGGCGATCCCCGCGCCCACGCGATCATCGCGGCCTCGCTGTCGCGCGGGCGCCCGGTCTCGGGCCACATCTACGGCCGCGACTTCGTCGCCGCCTACGCCGCGTCCGGCGTCACCGACACCCACGAGGCGATCGACCGCGACATCGCCGACGACCTGCTCGACGCCGGCATCTGGATCTTCCTGCGCGGCGGGCCGCCGACGACGCCGTGGCACTCGCTGCCGAAGGCGATCGGCACGGTGGTCGATTACGGCGCCGCCTGGAAGCGAGTCTGCTGCTGCACCGACGACCGCGACGCCGAGGACCTCCTCGCCTACGGGCTCGACTGGGTGGTGCGCGAGGCGGTGCGGATGGGCATCCCGAAGCCGGCGGCCTGGTCGATGGGCTCGCTGCACCCCGCGACGCGCTACGGCCTCGACGGCGAGATCGGCGGCCTCGGCGGCGGCCGGCGGGCCGACCTCGTGCTGCTCGACGACGACCTCGTGCCGCAATCGACCTGGTACGGCGGCGAGCTGGTGGTCGAGAACCGCACGATCACGCCGCGCCTCGACGCGGCCCTGTCGCGCCCCTACCGCTACCCGGCGCGCGCCTACGCCACCGTCCACCTGCCGGTGCCGGTGCCGTCGCTGATCCCGACGCTGCCGGAAGCCCCCTGCACCGTCAACGCGATCCGCACGACGCTGCCCGGCATCGAGCTCGTCCACGAGCGCGTGGCCCTGACGCCTTCCGCGGACTGGCCGACGACGCTCGCCGAGAACGATCTGTGCCACGTCGCCGTGGTGGAACGGCATGGGCTCGGCGGCCACGCCGCGCACGGGCTGCTGCGCGCCTTCGGACTCAAGCGCGGCGCAGTGGCGAGCAGCGTCGGCCACGATTCGCACAACCTCATCGTCGCCGGGCTGGACGAGGCCGACATGCGGGTCGCGGTCGACGCCGTCGCGGCGCATCAGGGCGGGGTCTGCGTGGTCGAGGACGGCGCGGTCGTCGCGATGGTGCCGCTGCCGGTGGCGGGCCTGCTCTCGGACAAGCGCGTCGGCGCGGTCGCCGAGGAGGTCCGCGCCCTGAAGGTCGCCTGGGAACGGGCCGGCTGCACCATCCCCTACATGGGCTTCAACCTGATCCCGCTCTCGGTGATCCCGCAGATCCGCATCACCGACAGGGGCCTGGTGCTGGTGCCGGAGATGCGCCAGGTGCCGCTGTTCGAGCCGGCCTAGGAGAGTTTCCGCCCAATCAGAGCAGGAAGTCGAGCAGCGTCCGGTTGAAGCCTTCCGCCCGCGTGACGCTGTGGGCGTGGCCGCCCTCGGACACCAAGTCGAGGCGGGCCTTGGCGAGGCCGGCGGCGAGGCGTTCGGACGCGGTGTAGGGCACCAGCACGTCGTCGCGGGCGGCCATCACCAGGGTCTCGTGCGGGATCGCGCCGAGCCGCCCGGCCAGGGTGAAGCGCTCCAGCGCGCCGATCCGCGCGAGCACCGTCTCGGGCCCGGGGTAATGCGCCAGCGCATGCGCCTCGTCCGCCGCCACCCGCGCGGCATTCTCGGACAGCCACGGGGCAGGATAGAGGAAGATCGCCTGCGCGCGGACGAAGGCCTCGGGGCCGGCATGGTTCAGGAGTGCCTTGCGGGCGGAAAAACACCGCAGCGTCGCGGAATCGATCGCGTCCCAGCCGTTGATCACGACGATGCGCCCGACGCGCGTCGGGTGGTTGAGCGCCAATTGCAGCGCGATCAACCCGCCGAGCGCGTGCCCGACGACGTCCGCCCTCGCGGTGCCGGTGGCGTCGAGGACCGACAGCGCGTCCTCCGCCATCGCCGCGATGTCGTGGCCGGGCTCGAGCGAGCCCTTCGAGCGGCCGGTGCCGCGATGGTCGTAGGTCAGGACGCGGAAGTGCGGAACCAGCGCGGGCATCTGCGGCGCGAAGTAGCCTGCCATCCCGCCGAGCCCCGGCGAGAGCAGGACGGTCCGCGCGCCGTTGCCGGCGACGTCGTGATGGACCGGCATCAGACCGAGGTGTCGACGGCGAGCGCGCCGACCGGCCTGCCGACATGCGCCATAGAGGCGATCTCGACCAGCGCGTCCGGCTTCACCAGCCCGCACTGGATGCAGTAGCGCGCCGGCTTCTCGCCGGGGAAGTATTCGGCATAGACCGCGTTGATCGCCGCGTAGTCGGCCCAGTCCTTCAGGAAGACGTGGTTGAAGGTCACGTCGTCCATGGTCCCGCCGGCGGCCGCGACGACGCCCTTGATCGTCTCGAGCACGTGGCGGGTCTGGGCCGACGCGTCTCCCACATGGACGACGTTGGCGTCGGCGTCGAGCGGCAGCGTGCCCGAGACGTAGAGCACGCCGTCGGCCAGGGTTCCGGGCACGTAGGGCGCCAGCGGCTTGCCGGTGCCGGGCGGGATCACGACGGTCTTGGGCATTGTGTTCGGGACTTTCCGTTGGCGATCACTCGGCGGCTTCGGTGCGACGCGGCTCGGCACCGAGCGCCGTCTCGAAGGCCGCCACGTCCGAGACCCAGCCGAAGAACGTCTCGATGTTGAGGAGCGCGCCCTCCTGCAGGCTCGGCGGGCCGGCCTGGTGGGTAGCGTCGGCCAGCACGATGCCGAAGTATTCGAGGAAGAACCCGTCGCGCAGGGTCGATTCCACGCAGACGTTGGTGGCGATTCCGGTGAAGACCAGGGTGCGGATGCCGCGCGCCCGCAGGGTGCTGTCGAGCGCCGTGTTGTAGAAGCCGCTGTAGCGCGGCTTGCCCATCACGATGTCGCCGGGCTGCGGCTTCAGCGCGTCGACGAGGTCGTAGTCCCAGGTGCCGCGGGTCAGCAGCCGGCTGTTCAGCCCCGGCTGCCGGCGCATGGTCTTCAGCGCGTTGGACTTGTGCCAGTTCGGCGAGCCCGGCCCCCCGGCCTCGACGTAGTCGGCGTCCCATCCGTTCTGGAACCACAGCACGACGATGCCGGCCGCCCGCGCGGCCGCGACGGCGGCGGCGATGCGGCCAATCACCGGCCCGGTCTGCGACACGTCGAAGCCGGCCAGATCGAGGTAGCCGCCCTTCGTCGCGTAGGCGTTCTGCATGTCGACGACGATGAGCGCGGTGGCCTCGGGCGCGAAGGCGATCGGCTCGGGCCGCGCGGGCAGCGTCACGCCGCCGAAGCGGCCGGCGGCGTCGCGGTATCCGGCGGGCGCCTCCATCACGCGACCTCGGAGAGCGGCGCCGCAGCCGCGGCGACGTGCCGGCGGGTCTGCATCAGCGGCTGGATCTTCTGCCCGAAATCGTCGAGCCCCTTCAGGAAATCGTCGAACACCAGCAGCACCCCGCCGGTGCCGGGCACGGTCATCACCGCGTCGAGCATCCGCGCCACGCTCTCGAACGAGCCGACGAGGGTGCCCATGTTGATGTTCACCGCCGAGGTCGGGTCGGCCATCTGGCGCACGTTGGTGTCGGCGCCGGACTTCGTGTCGGCCGCGCCCTGCACGCCGAGCCAGGCGATCGCCTCCTGGTCCGCGCCCGCCTTGTAGTGCTCCCACTTGGCGTGAGCGGCGGCGTCGGTCTCGTCGGAGATCACCATGAACAGCACGTAGGAGGAGACGTCGCGGCCGGTCTTCGCCTTGGCGGCCTCGAGGCGCGCAACCGTCGGCGCGAAGGCGGTAGGGGTGTTCACGCCCTTGCCGAAGCAGAAATTGTAGTCGGCGTAGGTTGCGGTGAAGGCCATGCCGGCCTCGCTCTGGCCGGCGCAGATCACCTTCATCGCACCTTGCGGCCGCGGGCTCAGGCGGCAATCGTCCATCTGGAAGTATTGGCCCTTGAGGTCGCTGCGCCCGGTCTCCCAGAGCTCGCGCAGGATCTGCGCGTATTCCGAGAGGTACCGGTACCGGTCGGCGAAGAAGGCGTCGCCGGGCCAGAGGCCCATCTGCGAATATTCCGGCTTCTGCCAGCCCGTGATCAGGTTGAGGCCGAAGCGTCCCTCGGAGATCGAGTCGATCGTCGCGGCCATCCGCGCCGTGATCGCGGGCGGGAAGCACAGGGTCGGCGCCGTGGCGTAGAGCTTGATCCGCGAGGTGACGGCGGCGAGCCCGGCCATCAGCGTGAACGATTCGAGGTTGTGGTCCCAGAACTCGGTCTTGCCGCCGAAGCCGCGCAGCTTGATCATCGACAGGGCGAAGTCGAGGCCGTAGCCCTCGGCCTTCAACGTCACCGCCTTGTTGAGGGCGAAGCTCGGCTTGTATTGCGGAGCATTCTCGGAGAGCAACCAGCCGTTGTTGCCGATCGGGATGAAGACCCCGACATTCATCGCTGCGGCGGGTTCGTCCATCGGCCACCTCTTCCGAACGCGACCCGACCCGCTCGCGGCGGGCCCGAGACGGGGAACGGTAACCGCTCGAACCAGCCCGTCAAATCGCGGACGCGGCTCTGCACAAAATCTCCGCGGGTTGCTCAGGCGATGCGCGCGATCCGCCCAGACGGGAAGCGATCCCGGGTGCGGATCGAGCCGCCCGGATGCGCGAAACGCCGCCCGCGATCTGGTAGACCGGGCATCACGTGCCCTGCCCGATGGACGCCGCGATGCGCGAGACGCCTGCCCCGAACGCCGCCACCCCACTCCGCGCCGCCACGAACCGGGCGTCCTATCCGCGCCACGTCCCGATCGGCACGCGCTGGGCCGACAACGACGTCTACGGGCACGTCAACAACGTGGTCTACTACGCGTTCTTCGACACCGCGGTGAACGGCCTGCTGGTCGAGGCCGGCGTGCTCGACATCGCGCGATCCCCGGTGATCGGCCTCGTCGTCGAGACCGGCTGCCGCTACCACGCGCCGATCGCCTTCCCGGACGTGGTCACCGCCGGCGTGCGCGTCGCGCGGATCGGCCGGTCGAGCGTGCGCTACGAGATCGGGCTGTTCCGCGGCGACGCCGACGAGGCCGCGGCCGAGGGCTTCTTCGTGCACGTCTACGTCGACCGCGCCACCCGCCGGCCCGTCGCGTTGCCGGAGCCGCTGCGCACGGTTCTGCAAGGGTGGACCAGCGCCGCGGAGCCGTCCCTGCCGTGACACCTCCGCCCCCCCTTGCTATGGCGCGGGGATGAGACACCGTCGCATCGTCGGGCGCCGGTGCGAGCGGATTTGACACGATCATGAACATCTTCGCCCTGTTCGAGGCGCGCGTGCGCGAGGCCGTCGAGGCGCTGGTCCGCGGCGGGACGCTGCCCGAAGGCCTCGACCTCGCCCGGGTCGTGGTCGAGCCGCCGCGCGACGCGAGCCACGGCGACCTCGCCACCAACGCCGCCCTGGTGCTCGCCAAGGAGGCCAAGACCAACCCGAAGGCGTTGGGCGAGGCGCTGGCCGCCGAGCTGCGCACGGACCCGCGCGTGGTCGGAGCCGAGGTCGCCGGCCCCGGCTTCATCAACCTGCGCCTCGCGCCCGCCGTGTTCCACGGCGTTCTGCGCGGCGTGCTGGCCGATCCCGTTGGCTATGGGCGCGGACGGATGGCGGGCGGCCGGGTCAACATCGAGTACGTCTCGGCCAACCCGACCGGCCCGATGCATGTCGGGCACGGCCGCGGGGCGGTGTTCGGCGACGCGCTGGCCAACCTCCTCGTCGCCGCCGGCCGGCAGGTGACGCGCGAGTACTACATCAACGACGCCGGCGCGCAGGTCGACGTGCTCGCCCGCTCCGCCTACCTGCGCTACCGCGAGGCGCTGGGCGAGGAGGTCGGGGCGATCCCCGAGGGTCTCTATCCCGGCGACTACCTCGTGCCGGTGGGGCAGGCGCTGGCCGAGACCCACGGCCGCGCGCTGCTCGGACAACCGGAATCCGAATGGTTGCCGGTGGTGCGCGAGACCGCCATCGCCGAGATGATGGCGATGATCCGCGGGGACCTCGCCGCGATCGGCATCCACCACGATGTGTTCTTCTCCGAGCGCGCCCTGCAGGGGGAGGGCGGCGGCGCGGTCGCGGCGCTGCTCGCGGAGCTGCGCGAGAAGGGCCTCGTCTACGAGGGCCGCCTGCCGCCGCCCAAGGGGCAGGTGCCGGAGGATTGGGAGGACCGCGAGCAGACCCTGTTCCGCACCAAGGATTTCGGCGACGACACCGACCGGCCGCTGCTGAAGTCGGACGGCTCCTACACCTACTTCGCCTCCGACATCGCATACCACCGGGCGAAGTACCTCGCCGGCGCCACCGAGCTGATCGACGTCCTCGGCGCCGACCACGGCGGCTACGTCAAGCGCATGCAGGCGGCGGTGAAGGCGGTCACCGACGGGCGGGCGAGCCTCGACGTGAAGCTGTGCCAGCTGGTGCGGCTGTTGCGCGCGGGCGAGCCCGTGAAGATGAGCAAGCGCTCGGGCGAGTTCGTGACGCTCCGCGAGGTCATCGACGAGGTCGGCCGCGACGCGATCCGCTTCATGATGCTCTACCGCAAGAACGACGCGACCCTCGATTTCGACCTCGCCAAGGTGGTCGAGCAGTCGAAGGACAATCCGGTCTTCTATGTCCAGTACGCCCATGCCCGCATCCGCTCGGTGCAGCGGCAGGCACGCGAGGCGTTCCCCGACTTCGATCCCGCCGATGCGGCGGCGCTGGGTGATGCGGACTTCGCGCTGCTGTCCGATGAGGGCGAGGCCGAGATGCTGCGGCTGATCGCGCAATACCCCCGCGTGCTGGAGGCGGCCGCCGCCGCCCACGAACCGCACCGGATCGCGTTCCACCTCTATGAAACGGCGAGCAGCCTGCATAGTTTCTGGAACAAGGGCAAAGACTTGCCGCAATTACGGTTTGTTAATCCAACCGACCGAAAGTCGACTCGGGCGAGGCTGGCGCTGATCGAAGCGCTGCGAGGCGTCCTGGCATCCGGTCTCGCCGTGCTTGGCGTGAGCGCTCCGGACGCGATGCGATGAGTGCGCCCCCTAAGTCGGCGTAGGATAAGGATGCTGCCATGACGAACGCTTCGCGTGCGCCTGTCGATTTCGACGCCTTCGCGCGCGATCTGCAGCAGCCTTCGCCGGCCCCGCGGGCCGTCGAACCTGCCGCGCAGAAGCCCGACCCGCTGGCGGAACTCGCCCGCATCGTCGGCCAGGACGATCCTTTCCGCGCCCTCCTCGCCGCCCGCGACGACCGGCGCGAGCCCGCCCCCCAGGCGTCCGCCCATCGCGGCCGCCAGGAGCCGAGCTTCGGCAACGAGGCCGCCCATCATCCGAACGATTACGCCGAGCCGCAGCGCAACACCCCGGCCGACGCGTTCGACCAGTATCTCGCCTCGGTCGACCACGGCTCCGACCAGCCGGTGGCCTACGGCGACGCGCAGACCTACCAGGACGGCGGTTCCGAGGCCTACGACCAGCGCAGCCTGAAGCGGGTGAAGCCGCGCCGGCGGCTGGTCACGGTCGGCGCGGGCGTCGCCGTCGTCGTCGTCGCGGTGACCGGCGCACTGACCTACAAGGGCCTGAGCCGCGGCGGCAGCGGCGGCGGCGTGCCGGTGATCCAGGCCGACACCTCGCCGGTGAAGGTCGCGCCGAAGGTCGCCGACGGCGTCGAGATCCCGGACCAGAACCGCCAGATCTACGAGCCCAAGGCCAAGGACAGCCAGATCCGCATCGTCAACCGCGAGGAGCAGCCCCTCGACGTGGCCCAGGCCGCCCGCGCGGCGCAAGGGCAGGATCGGCCGGCACAGGATCGCGGCGAGACGGCCAACCTCACGCCGGGCTCGGCCTCGTTCGACGTGTTCGGCCAGCCGCGCAAGGTCCGCACCGTCGTGGTCCGGCCGGACACCCCGCCCCCGGCGGTCCAGCGCGAGGCCCAGGCGGAATCGTCCCCGATCTCGCCGGTCCCGACCATGACGCTGCCGGGCGACGATGCATCCGCCGCACGCCCCAAGCCCGGCCGGATGGCGGCGGCTTCGACGCCGCAGATGCCGAGCCAGACCGCGACCGCGCAGCCGCCCTCGCAGCCCGCCGCAACGCAGGCGCCGCCGGCGCCCGAGCGCACGCCCGCTGCGGCGGTCCCGCCGCCGGCCAAGCCGAAGGCACCGCAGCGCGTCGCCGCCGTCGCGCCCGAGGCCGCCGTCCCGGTCGAGGCCCCGGCCACGACGGCGACCGTGAGCAACGCCGCCGTCGGCGGGTTCTCGGTCCAGCTCGGCGTCCGCACCAGCGCCAAGGAAGCCCAGACCGCCTTCCGCGAGATGCAGGAAAAGTACAGCCAGCTCGCCGGCAAGCCGGAGCTGATCCGCCAGGCCGAGGTCAACGGCAAGACGATCTTCCGGGTCCGCGTCGGGCCGCTGGCCAAGGCGGAAGCCACGAGCCTCTGCACCGAGCTTCAGGGCGCCGGCGGACAGTGCTTCGTCGCCAAGAACTGAGCCCGCCTCCACAAAACCCGCGTCGGCGGATCGCCTGAGATCGGCGATCCGCCGGGGCCGCGCCTGAGTCGCCGGCGCAACACCCGAGCGTGCGCGGACCGATGGTCCGGCAGACGTCGCGGTTTGGCCTTGCGGCGCGGGCATCTCCTGTCGGACGCTCGCCACGGATTCGTATTCTTCGTCCGGGCAGGCGATGCCCGCAACCCAACCCTCCCGGGAAGACCGTCCCCGATGACCTCCCGTGCCCTGATCCTCGGCTGCGCCGGCAAGACCCTGTCGCCGGACGAGACCGCGTTCTTCCGCGACGTGCGGCCCTGGGGCTTCATCCTGTTCAAGCGCAACATCGGCACGCCGGACGAGGTCCGGGCGCTGACCGCGTCGCTGCGCGCCACGATCGGCCGGGACGACGCGCCGATCCTGATCGACCAGGAGGGCGGCCGGGTTCAGCGCATGGGGCCGCCGCACTGGCCGGCCTACCCGGCCGGCGGGCGCTTCCGCCGGCTCGACGGGGCGGCCGCCGCGATGGCGCGGCTCGGCGCGCGCCTGATGGCGCACGACCTCGCCGACGTCGGCATCAACGTCGACTGCGCGCCCGTCCTCGACGTGCCCGAGCCCGGCGCCCACGACATCATCGGCGACCGCGCCTACGCCACGACGCCGCAGCAGGTGGCCGAGATCGGCCGGGCGGTGGCCGAGGGCCTGATGGCCGGCGGGGTGCTGCCGGTGATGAAGCACATCCCCGGGCACGGCCGCGCCGCCTGCGACAGCCACCACGGCCTGCCGGTGGTCGAGGCGAGCCTCGAATCCCTCGCGGCCCAGGATTTCCGGCCCTTCCGCGCCCTCGCCGACCTGCCGATGGCAATGAGCGCCCACGTGGTATTCACGCAGATCGATCCCGACCGGCCGGCGACCCAGTCGGCGCCCGTGATCGCCGACGTGATCCGCGGCGCGATCGGCTTCGACGGCCTGCTGATGACCGACGACCTGTCGATGCATGCCCTGACCGGGCCGTTCCGCACCCGGGCCGAGGCGGCCTTCGCCGCCGGCATCGACGTGGCGCTCCACTGCAACGGCGACGCGGACGAGATGCGCGCCGTCGCGGAGGGCACGCCGTCGCTGGCCGGTGCCGCCCTGCGCCGCGCGGAGGCGGCGCTCGCCCGGCTCGGGGGCGCCCGCGACGGCCTCGACCTGCCGCTGGCCCGTGCGCAATTCGCCGCGGCCCTAGCGCAGGCCGCCTGACGGGGCGCGGTCCCCGCATGGGATTGCCGGGGCGATCCGGGTTTGACCGCTTGTGTTAACCCGGCGCGGTCCCTAGGTTCTGCCCGAAATTCAACCGCGGACACGTGCCGACGCGGACACGTCTCTCACGATGCGTGACCCGTGGCGCAGGAGGTTGCCATGGGCAGCATGAGTATCTGGCACTGGGTCGTCGTCGCCGTCATCGTGATGCTGCTGTTCGGCCGCGGCAAGGTCTCGGACCTGATGGGCGACGTCGCCAAGGGCATCAAGGCGTTCAAGAAGGGCATGGCCGAGGACGAGGCGCCGACGCAGGCCGCGACCCCGCCCGTCGCCCCGGCCGAGCCCGTCCGCACCATCCCGCACGCGGGCGAGACCAGCCCCGGCACCGCGATCCCGGCGAGCCACCTGCCGCAGGGCGAGCGCAAGCCCGTCTGAGGAGGCCCGGGCCCGCGCCCCCGCGTGGGGGCACGGCTCATTTCCCGAGGCCCGTCGGCGCCGTGGCGACGGGCCCGAGGCTGCAGGACCGTCGACGACATGCTGGACATGAGCTGGGGGGAGGTGATGCTGATCGGCGGCGTCGCCCTCATCGTCATCGGGCCGAAGGACCTGCCGAAGGCGCTGCGCACCGTCGGGCAGGTGACGCGGAAGGTCCGCCGCATGGCGGGCGAGTTCCAGATGCAGTTCAACGAGGCGATCCGCGAGGCGGAGCTCGACGACGTCCGCAAGGAGGTCGACGGCATCCGCGACACGGTGCGGGGCGCGAGCGGCGGCTTCAACCCGGTCCAGACCATCCGCGACGAGCTCAAGGGCGCCGTCGAGGCCCGCGCGCCGAAGCCGAGCTCGGCGACGCTGGCCGACGCCACCGCGCAGCTGAAGGCGGCCGAGAGCGCGGCCCCGACGACCGGCGGCGCCTACGACGTGCCGAAGGCCCTGGAACAGCCCGTCGCCCAGCCCGTCGCGGAAGTGCAGGCCGCCCCCGAGCCGCTTCCCGTCCCGGGCTCCGTCGACGACCCCTACGGGCCGGCCCCGGACCCGACGCCCGCGCCACACGGCCCGGCCCCCTCCGCACCGGCCGCACCGGCCGCAGGCCATTAAGCGATGATCGATGAGACGGACGAGGCCGAGATCGAGGCGTCGCGGGCGCCGCTCCTCGACCACCTGATCGAATTGCGCGCACGGCTGATCAAGTCGCTGATCGCGTTCGTGATCATGTTCTTCGGGTGCTTCTTCTTCTCGCGCGAGATCTACAACATCCTCGTCCACCCCTACGTCTCGATCGTCGGGGTCGAGAACGCCAAGCTGATCGCGACGCACTTCCTCGAGCAGGTCTTCACCAACATCAAGCTCAGCGTCTTCGGCGCGGCGTTCCTCGCCTTCCCGGTGATCGCGACGCAGATCTACGCCTTCGTCGCCCCGGGCCTGTACCGCAACGAGCGCAAGGCGTTCATGCCCTACCTCGTCGCCACGCCAGTGTTTTTCGTGCTCGGCGCGCTGGTCGTGTTCTTCCTGGCGATGCCGCTGCTCATCAAGTTCTCGGTGTCGCTGCAGCAGGTCGGCGTCGCCGGCGAGCCGACGATCGCGCTGCTGCCGAAGGTCGACGAGTACCTCTCCCTGATCATGACGCTGATCTTCGCCTTCGGCATCGCCTTCCAGCTGCCGGTGATCCTGACGCTGCTTGGGCAGATCGGCATCATCGACGCCAAGTTCCTGCGCGAGAAGCGGCGCTACGCGATCGTCCTCGTCTTCGTCGCCGCCGCCGTGCTGACGCCGCCCGACGTGATCTCGCAGCTCTCCCTCGCGCTGCCGATGCTGCTGCTCTACGAGGCCTCGGTGTTCTCGGTGTCGCGCATAGAGACGCTGCGCGCCCGCCGCCGCATCGCCGAAGGGCTCGACCCGTAGGACCGAGCCGCGACGCCGGGCGTCGATGACGACGGGGCATGACCCGGCTGCGGGTGAGGCTCGATTCCAAGGATCCCGGGCGGGGCTTGCTCCGGTTCGACGCTCCGTGCCGCAGCGACCGGGCCCCTCAGAGACCGGGCCCTTTGGCGGCGCCGAATATCTTGGCCGGCCGACCGCCGACCGTCCCCTGAACCACCACGACCCAGGCATCCGCCTCCGCGACGCGGGCCGCCGTTCGGGGCACCTCGAACCGCACCGCCTGTCCGGTCCAGGGCCCGAGGCGCTGCAGGCCGCGCACGACGTTGACGTAGGTGGCGGTTCGGCCGCGGTTCTCGCCGCCGCCGATCGCGACCGGGCGGCTGCGCAGGACCGGAACCAGCCAGACGTCGCCCTTCAGATCCGCCTTCGGTACCGGCTCGGCCCCGATCTCGATCACGATCCGCTCGTCGCGCTCCTCGCCGCGGACCGGCACGGGGAGACCGCCGCGGGCGTTCGCCTCACGCAGCAGCTTCTCCAGGGCGGCCCTGTCCGAGGCGACGGTCGAGGCCGAGCCGTTGATCACGGCCTGGGGGGTGAACATCTGGCGCGCGCCGTGCACGCCGGAATAGGCATGCTGCCGCTCGCCGAACGGGCGCTGAGCCAGGGTGTCCTTCCAGCCGAGATAGTCCCAGTAGGTCACGGGAAGCGTCAGCGCGAGGATGCCGGGCTGGCGGGCGAGGTCGCCGATCACCGGATCGGCCGAGCGGCAGGCGGCGCAACCCTGGCTGGTGAACAGCTCGACCACCGCGCGCAACGGCTCGGCCGCAGCCGGACCGCACGGCAGGCCGGCGGCCAACGCCGCGAGCAGGACGCGGATCGGGACGAACGCGTGGGAACGAGCGTGGGTCGCCGTCATCGCCTCAGGAGAGCGCACGCGACGCCGGCTGGGAAATCACGTTGGCTTGAGGCTCGGCGACCTCGGTCGCACGCGCCTTCGGCAGCATGTTCGGCCGCCAGCGCCGGTGCATCCACAACCACTGCCCGGGATTCTCGCGCACCCAGCCCTCGACGATCGCGGTCATCGCCTGCATCGCGCCGGCCACCTCGATCTGCCCGTCCGCGTCGCGCGGCAGATCGAGGGGCGGGGTCAGCTCGAGCCGGAACCGGCCGTTCGGAAGGCGCACCACGCGCGCGCCGTGCACCGGGCAATCGTAGTGGCGGGCGAGCTTGGCGAGCAGCGGGTTCGCCAGGCACGGACGCCCGAAGAACGACACCACGACGCCGCGGGTGAAGTGCTGGTCGATCAGCTGCCCGAGATGGCCGCCGCGCTCGACAACGCCCTGCATCGCGAAGGCGCCGCCCGGCCCGGAGGCGGCGAGCCCCCCCATGGTCTTGCGCCGGACCTCCTGCACGAGGCGCGCCGCGGCCGGGTTGTTCGGCGCGCGGAACACCGCGGTGGTCTCGAGATCGAACTTCGCCGCGCAGATCGCCGGCAGCTCCCAGTTGGCGAGATGGGCCGAGAACACGAGGCCCGGGCGGCCGTCGTCGCGCAGCGCCAGGAAATGCTCCAGGCCCTCGACCTGCATGCGCTGGGTCGCGGGGTCGGCGGGGTCGAAGTCGAACAGCGTGTCGAGATGGGCGTACTCGGCGCCGGTGCGGCCGAGATTGTCCCAGGCGGACCGCGCGATCCCTCGGATCTCGGCCTCGGACGCGTCGGGGAAGGCGGCGCGCAGATTCGTCAGCGCCGTCCGGTGCGAGGGCAGCCAGGGCCCGAGCGCGCGCAGCAGCGCGCCGCCGGCATCCCCCGCGCGCTCGGGGCCGAGGACCCGCGACAGCCAGAACACCGCGCGGATCAGCGGCAGCATCGCATAGCCGGCGAGCCGCGGCAGGTTGCGCTTCAGGGTCAGGGCGAGGCGCAGCAACGGGTCACTCTCGGGTGGGAGGCGCCCCGTCGAGGCGGGGCGCGGGCGCGGCGGGCGACGCCGCGCGGGAAGCTCCGCGGGCTTAGATCATTTCATCGCGACAGGGGAGGGCGTCAGAAGCTCACGAGGATCTTGCCGAAGACCTGGCGCGATTCCAGCCGTTCGAGCCCCTGCGCGAAGTCCGCCAGAGGATAGACGGTGTCGACGACGGGGCGGATGCCGTCGGCCATCTTGTCGAGCGATTCCGAAATGTTGGCGAGCCGGCAGCCGAACGAGCCGGTGATGCGGTATTGCTGCTGGAACAGCTGCATCAGGTTCATCGTCGTCGAGACGCCCGAGGTCGAGCCGCAGGTCACGAGGCGGCCGCCGCGCTTGAGGCAGAGCAGCGAGCCGTTCCAGGTGTCGGGGCCGACATGCTCGAACACCACGTCCACGCCCTTCCGCTTGGTCAGCCGGCGGACCTCGCCCTCGAAGCGCTCGGTGCGGTAGTTGACGACGTGGTCGGCCCCGAGCGCGGCGGCCTTGGCGCCCTTCTCGTCGTCGCCCACCGTCGTGTAGACGGTGCAGCCGATGGCCTTGGCCATGCGGATCGCCGCGGTGCCGATCCCTGAGCCTCCGGCATGGACCAGGATGCTCTCGCCGGGCTCGAGCTTGGCGTTGTCGAACAGCATGTGCTGCACCGTGCCGAAGGCGATGCCGGCGCAGGCCGCGTCGGTGAGGCTGACCGCCTCGGGCACCTTGACCACGAGCCGGGCCGGCATGGTGACGAACTCGCGGGCGAAGCCGTCGATGTGGAAGCCCATCACCCCGCCGACATCCTCGCAGAGGTTGTCGCGGCCCTCGGTGCAGGCGCGGCATCGGCCGCAGGTCATCGCGCCGTAGAGCGCTACCTTGTCGCCGGCTTCGAGCCCATCGACGCCCTCGCCGAGCTCGGCGATCTCGCCCGCGGCCTCGGCGCCGACCGTCAGCGGCAGACGCCGCTTGGCGAAGGCCATCCCGCGAAAGCCCCAGACGTCGATGAAGTTCAGGCCAACCGCGCGGACGCGCACCCGAACCTCGCCGGGACCGGGGGGAGGGGGCGCCTCGACCTCGGTCAGGCGCAGGTCGCGGTCGCCGAAGAGTTGCAGGGCTTGCATCGGATGACTTTCAAACGCTTGGCCGGCCCCGCCCGGACCTCGGCCGATCCCAATCACGCCCGCATCCCGAGGTGCTCGCGCCAGCGGGGCTCGTAGGAGCCCTCCAGCGGGCGGAGCGATCCCTGGAGACCTCCCTCGAGGCCTCCGCTTCGCTCCGGCACCTCGGGATGAGGGCGCGGGGTGGCCGTAACATATCTCATCCGTCCGCAGCACCAGCGCATGGCGGTGCGACAACGCTGAGATCGTCACGGGCTGCCGCGTCCTGCTCGCCACGCCATTCCTCGAGGCGAGGATCGAGACCGACGAGATGCAGGGACGGGTCGGTCGATCCCGCATCCCTTGGAGCCCGAGTTGCCATCACATCGGCCTGCGCGACCGAATCCGAAACGGGGATCTCATTCCGGTGCGAGGTAGCGCCGCCGCGCCCAGCCCACGACCCGGCCGACCTTGACCCGGCACCACGTCGTGCGGCTCGGCGTGTCGTTGGTGCAGCCGACGACGAGCGCGCGGGCGCGGATCTCGCCGACCACCTCGGCCGCCGGGTCGGGCTCGGCGCGGATGCTCAGCGTCTCGCCGCGCGGCAGGCCGTCGACGCGGTACGGGACCGGATCGGCGCGCACCGCACCGGTGCCGAGGTGAAGCAGCAGGCCGGCGAGGGCCGGACGGACGAGGAGCGAGGCGCGCATGATCAGCGGTGGACGCCCATCATCGCCGTCAGGCCGCCGTCGACGGGCAGGACCGCGCCGGTGACGTAGGCGGCGGGATCCGCCATCAGGAAGGCGGCCAGCGCCGCCACCTCCGTCGGGTCGGCGAAGCGGCCGGCGGGAATCTGGCGCTCCATGCCGGCGCGGTGGGCGGCGTATCCGGCCATCATCGGTGTGTCGACGAAGCCCGGGGCGATCACGTTGACAGTGACGCCGCGCTTGGCCGACTCGATCGCCAGGGTGCGGCAATAGGCGATCAGCGCACCCTTGGTCGCCGCATAGGCCGCGTTGCCGGTGTTGGCGCGCAGCGCCGCCACCGAGCCGATCGCGACGATGCGCCCGGCCCGCGCCCGGATCATCCCGCGCACGAGGCTCTTGGCGATCCGCGTCAGCGAGAAGAAGTTCACCTGCATCAGGGCCTCGGCACGCTCCTGATCGAGCATCGCGGCGAGCGCGTCGTAGGATTGGCCGGCATTGTGGACGAAGCCGTAATAGCTCTTCGCCTCCGCCGCCTCGCAGAAGGCGTCGAGGGCGCCGCGGTCGGCAAGATCCAGCGGGATCGCCTCGAAATCCGCGTCGGGATGGCGGTCGCGCAGCTCGGCGAGCAGGGCCTCGGCCGGCGCCTGCGACGCGCGGAAGGTGAAGTCGACGCCGTGCCCGGCGGCCGCCATCGCCCGCACGATCGCCGAGCCGAGGCCCGAGGCGCCGCCGGTGACGAGGATGCGGCGAGCCGCGGTCGGTGCCGCGCTCATGCCGGCTCGGACCCGAGCACGAGGCAGGTGTTCTGGCCGCCGAAGCCGAACGAGTTCGACAGGACGCGCGCCACGGGCAGGTCGCGCGCCGCGGTGACGATGTCGAGCGGGATCGCCGGATCCGGCACGGCGTAGTTGATCGTCGGAGGAATGCGCCCGTGCCGGATCGTCAGCAGCGAGATCACGGCCTCGATCGCCCCGGCGGCGGTCAGCGTGTGGCCGAGCATCGACTTGTTCGAGGTCACCGGGATGCGCGCGGCGGCGTCCCCGAACACCGCCATCAGGCCCATCGCCTCCATGCGGTCGTTCTCGGGCGTCGAGGTGCCGTGGGCGTTGACCGTGTCGACCGCCTCCGGCCCGATCCCGGCATCGTCGAGGCTGGCGCGGATCGCCGCGATGATCGGCGCGCCGTCGGGGCTGGAGCGGGTGCGATGGAAGCCGTCGCCCTTCTCGCCGCAGCCCAGCACGTAGCCGAGGATCGTCGCGCCGCGCGCGACGGCCGAGGCCGCGTCCTCGAGCACGAGCGCGGCCGCGCCCTCGCCCATGACGAAGCCGTCGCGATTCTTCGAGAACGGCTTCGAGGCGGTCTCCGGCGGGTCGTTCTGGGTCGACAGCGCCGAGAGCAGCGAGAAGCGGATCAGCGATTCCGGGTTCACCGAGCCGTCGGTGCCGATGCAGAGCGCCGCCGTCATCTCGCCGCGCCGGATCGCCTCGACGCCGAGCTGGATCGCGGTGGCGCCCGACGAGCAGGCGGTGGAGAGCGAGATCGGCGAGCCCTTGGTGCCGAAGCGGTCGGCGATGCGGTCGGCCACGGTGCCGAAGATGAAGAGGTCGTGCCACGCGTCGAACTTGCGCGAGGCCGCCGCGTGCTGGAGACCGGCATAGGTCACCGGCCCGTCGCCGCCGCAGGCCTCCGCCAGGGCCTGGCGCTGCGGCCATTCCATCTCGACCGGCGGCACCGCGATGAACAGGGCGCCTGGGAAGTCTCCGGCCGCGCCGATGCCGGCCTGCGTCACCGCCTCCTCGGCCGCCACGCGGGCGAAGCGCTCGGAGAGGGCGGGGGCGACCAGTGGATCGGTGTCGAGGAAGTCGACCGTGCCGGCGATGCGCGTGCGCAGCCCGTCCGTCGGGAAGCGCGCGATCGCGTGGATGCCGGATCGCCCCTGCGTCAGGGCGGTCCAGGTCGCGTCCTGGCCGTGCCCGAGGGAGGAGACGATGCCGAGACCGGTGACGGCGACGAGCGGGCGACCGCGGGCGTCGCGATGGGAATGTCCTGCCATGGCGCCGTCTTAATCGGTTTTTTTCGGCCGTGCATCCCGCGGCGTGACGGACCGGGCTCGGCCGTCAGACCCACTCGCCCCGGCGCATCACCGGCACGGACTGCCCGTCGGCGGCGATGCCGTCCACGTCGACCTCGGCCGAGCCGATCATCCAGTCGATGTGGATCAGGCTGCGGTTGGCGCCGCGTGCCGCGAGGTCGTCCTCCGAGAAGTCCTCGCCACCGCCCACGAAGCACTTCGAGTAGGCTTGGCCGAGGGCGATGTGACTCGCGGCGTTCTCGTCGTAGAGCGTGTTGTAGAACAGCAGCCCCGATGCCGAGATCGCCGAGGAAGCCGGTACCAGCGCGACCTCGCCCAGGCGGCGGGCGCCCTCGTCGGTGTCGAGGACGCGGGCCAGCACGTCGGCGCCCCGGGTGGCGGCCGATTCGACGATGCGGCCTTCCGAGAACCGCACCTGGATGCCCTCGATCAGCGTGCCCTGGTACGAGAGCGGCTTGGTGCTGGCGACGTGGCCCTCGACCCGCGCCCTGTGCGGCGTGGTGAAGACCTCCTCGGTCGGGATGTTGGCGTTGCAGGTGATGCCGCTGCGCGAGGTCGCCGCGCCGCCGCACCATTCGTGGTCGTCGGCGAGGCCTACGGTGAGGTCGGTGCCCGGCCCCCGGAAGCGGATCGCCGAGAAGCGGTGTCCGTTCAGCCTGTCCTTGCGCGCGTGGAGGTGGGCGTTGTGCGCGGCCCAGGCGGCGACCGGATCGGGGCCGTCGACGCGGGAGGCGGCGAACACCGCATCCCAGAGCTTGGCGACCGCCTCCGCCTCGGGGAGGTCAGGGAACACCGTGCGGGCCCAGGCCGGGGTCGCGGCCGAGACGATGGTCCAGTTCGTGGCGAAGTTGGCGATCAACTCGAGCGCCGGCACGTAGGCCTTGGAGCGCGACCGGTTGGCGCGGGCGACCTTCTCCGGATCCTGGGCCGACAGCAGCGACGGGTCGTCGCCGCTGATCGCGAGGCGGGCGGCGCCGTTGCGGTAGGCCTCCGCCATGCCCGCATAGAGCCACCCGGCGGCGGTATCGAAGGCCGCGTCCGAGGCGTGGGCGAAGCGCGCGAGCGTCGCGGCGTCGTCGCCGAGCAGGGTCGTCACCAGCGACGCCCCGGCGCGGTAGGCCTCGACGGTGATGGCACGCGCCAGCGGCAGCGCGTCGAGGGGCGCTGTCAGGACAAGCTCCTGCCCGGGCTGGAGGTTGAGCCCGACCCGGACTGCAACCGTCGCGAGCCGGTCGAGCCGCTCCTCGTGCGCCGACCTCGCGACCGGCGGCTCAGCATGCGCGTTCATCGCGACCCCTTCGAAACGTCCGATCCTGTGGTGCAAGATCGGTGCGGGGTCCATCGAGTCAAGCGGCGCGGGACCAGGTGATCTCGCCGAGGCTCTCGCGGAAGGCGAAGCGCATCAGGTGGTCGGAGACGACGTTCTCCAGGCGGGTCAGCCCGGCGGGATCGGACGTGGCGATCCGCATCAGCAGGGCGTCGGGCTCGGCGTCGAAGGTGCAGACGCGGTCCTCGCTGAACGGCACGGTGCCGTGCTCGGGGGTCGCCGAAACCGGGAACTTGTGGCTCCAGTGGCGGCAGAGCTGCTGCAGGTAGCGGCTCGCCTCGGCGGTCTGCACGCGGGCCTGAGAGGTGGGCATCTCGATGGTCTCCTTGAAACGTCTCGTCGCGAGCCGGCCGTCGCCTTCGCGACTGCGAAGGCAGGCGGGGACCCAAGCAAGTGCCGGACCCTGGCGCCGGGCGCCGCGACCGGGGTTGACGATGAAACGCAACCTCAGCCGTTAACGCCCCGCTAACGCAGGGAAACCCGCACGCTCCCGGTCTTCTCCCGACCGGTCGCGATTCGAACCTTGGACCGGCCGGAGAGCCGATTTATGGCGCGATGCGTCATCGCATCATGGCAAGACATGGTGCGTCGCACAATCGAAATCCAGCCGGCTCGGCACTCCGCGGCGGTCGGCTCAAGGCAGGGCGGGCTGCGGATCGTCGGAGAGAGCGACGACCTTGCCCGGGTTGAGCCGGTCCTGCGGGTCGAGGCCGGCCTTGATCGCGCGCATCAGGTCGAGGGCGACCGGGTCGGCGTAGTGCTGCAGCTCGTCGCGCTTGATCAGGCCGACGCCGTGCTCGGCGGCGATCGAGCCGTCCATCGCGGTCACGATGTCGTGGACGATGCGGTTGAAGTCCGCCCAGGTGCCGAGGAACGCGGCCTTGTCCATGCCGACCGGCTGGCTCAGGTTGAAGTGCATGTTGCCGTCGCCGACATGGCCGAAGGCGCAGACCCGCAGGCCCGGCATCGCCGCCTCGCAGGCCGCGCTCGCCTGCTCGACGAAGTCGGCGAGCCGCGACAGCGGCACCGACACGTCGTGCTTGATCGAGCCGCCCTCGTAGCCCTGCGCATCCGAGAGATGCTCGCGCAAGGCCCAGAGCGCGAGGTTCTGCGCCTCGCTCGCCCCGAGCGTCGCATCCTCCACGAGCCCGTCCTCGATCGCCTCGGAGAGCGCCGCCTCGAGCTCGGCCCGGGTGTCGGCGTCGGGCCGGGCGGAGGCGAGCTCGATCAGGGCGTAGGCGCCGTGCTCGCCCGCGAGCGGGCGGACCGTGCCGGGCATGTGCCGCAGCACCATGTCGAGCCCGACCGGCGGGATGAACTCGAAGGCGGTGAGGTCCCGGTCGGCGCGCTTGCGCAGGCGCGCGAACAGGTCGAGCGCCACGCGGGCCGAGGGCAGCCCGACAAACCCGACCGTGCGCGAGGCGGCCTTCGGGAAGAGCTTCAGCACCGCCTTGGTGATGATGCCGAGGGTGCCTTCCGAGCCGACGAACAGGTGCTTGAGGTCGTATCCGGCGTTGTTCTTGCGCAGAGCCTTGAGGCCGTTCCACACCCGGCCGTCGGCAAGCACCACCTCGAGCCCGAGGACGAGGTCGCGGGCGTTGCCGTAGGCCAGCACCGCGATCCCGCCGGAATTGCACGCCAGCGCGCCGCCGATCCGCGCCGATCCGCGCGAGGCGTAGGAGAGCGGGAACAGCAGCCCGGCGGCGTCGGCCGCGTCCTGCACCTCGGCGAGGATTGCGCCGGCCTCGACCACGATGCTGGCGTTCACCGGATCGAGCGCGAGGACGCGGTTCATCCGCGCGAGCGACAGCACCACGCCGCCATGCGGAACGCCGCCGCCGACGAGCCCGGTGTTGCCGCCCTGCGCCACCACCGCGACGCCCGCCGCCGCGCAGGCCTCGACCACGAAGGCGACCTCCTCGGTCGAGCCCGGCCGCACGGCCGCGAGCGCCGAGCCGCGGTAGAGCTTTCGGGACTCAACGAGATACGGGTCGAGGTCGGACGGGTCGGTCAGAACATGGGGGGCCCCGAGGCGCGCGCGCAGGGTTTCGAGGAGGGTGTCGGCGGAAGGGGCCGGGGCGAGGGCGGGTTCGGTCATGATCGGTTCTTCGGCGGGGATTCTCTCGCGGACGCGGCCGCGATGCAAACGCTGCGGGCTGGCATGGACCGGTCGGTGGCCTAAGACTAGCCGCAGCGGGCGCCCGGTCCACCCGATGCCCGAACGACGACCCGCCCCTGTCTCACGAGGCACGCCATGCTGTCCGTCATCCCGAACCCGCCCCGCGTCGCCCTGCCGGTCGCCGGCAGCACGGACCTGTTCCCGGTGCGCCGGGTCTACTGCGTCGGCCGCAACTACGCGGCGCATGCCCGCGAGATGGGGAAGGACCCGGACCGCGAGCCGCCGTTCTTCTTCATGAAGCCGGCCGACGCGCTGCAGCCCTGCGGGCCCGAGCCGACGCGGCACCCCTATCCGCCGCGCACCGAGAACTACCATTTCGAGATCGAGCTGGTGGCGGCGCTCGCCAGCGGCGGCCGCGACATCCCGGTCGAGGCCGCGCGCGATCACGTCTACGGCTACGCCATCGGCCTCGACATGACCCGGCGCGACCTGCAGGACGAGGCCAAGGCCCTGGCCCGGCCATGGGACCTCGGCAAGGCGGCCGACCTCTCCGGCCCGATCGGCCCGATCCACCCGGTCGCCGAGATCGGCCATCCGGCGGCCGGACCGATCACCCTCTCGGTCGGCGGCGCCGAGCGCCAGCGCGGCGACCTCGGCGACATGATCTGGTCTGTCGCCGAGCAGATCTCCTACCTCTCGGCCTATTTCGCGCTTGAGCCGGGCGACCTGATCTTCACCGGCACGCCGGCCGGCGTCGGCCCGGTGCGGCGGGGCGAGCGCATGGTGGGGGCGATCGCGGGGCTGGGCGAGATCGTCCTGGACGTGGCCTGAGCGGCTGCGCGGCTCCCCCGATGACGAAGCTCCTCGACCGGCCGCTGGCGCGCCGCCTGTTCCACCTCGGCGCGCTGGCGGCGCGCGGCATGACGCTCGGCGTCCGCGGCGCGGCCTTCGACGCGCAGGGCCGGGTCTGCCTCGTGCGCCACACCTACGTCAGCGGCTGGCAGCTGCCGGGCGGCGGCGTCGAGCGCGGCGAGACCGCGCCGGAGGCGATGGCGCGCGAGTTCCGCGAGGAAGCCGAGATCGCCGTCGATCCCGCGGTCGGGCTGCGCCTGCACGGCTTCTACCGCAACCGCGCGGCCTCGCCGCGCGACCACGTCGCCCTCTACGTCGCCCCGGCCTTCACGGTGCTCGGGGAGAAGCGGCCCGACCGCGAGATCGCGGCCTGCGCCTTCTTCGCCCTCGACGCCCTGCCGGACGCGACCACCCGCGCGACGGTGGAACGCCTGCGCGAGATCCGCGACGGCCGTCCGCCCGCCGATCTCTGGTGAGATCGGACGGACGCGAAAAATCCTCGCAGCCGGCGCTTGCAACGCCGGTTGGAATGGTGTTTAGAGAGCGCCGCCGGGGCCGCCGGGCACGAGAGTTTCCAGCGGGCCAGCATTGTGAGCGGGTGTAGCTCAGGGGTAGAGCACAACCTTGCCAAGGTTGGGGTCGAGGGTTCGAATCCCTTCGCCCGCTCCAATTCACTCGGACAGATTTGGACGCGATTACAGCGCGTTAGCAGAGGCCACCTTCGGGTGGCCTTTTGCGTTCCTGGGGGTGTGGTCCCGTAATTGGTCCCGAAACGGGCTAAAACTCCGCTCGGGATGGGCCCGGCAGGGTGGAAGGCGATCGGCGGTCCCGATTGAAACGGGGCCGGCCATTCGGTCGCAGGCCGACGCTCTCACGCGCCATGGACAGTCCCAAGCCAGGAATTTCCGACCTCGTGTGCGCTGTCGCACATGGACGGTTTTCAGCCGATCGAGGGATTTCGGCGCCGGCCACCCGGATTCCCGCGGGCGGCTAAATCCTGCGTCAGGGGGCGAGCCTGCCGAGATCCTCAAGGTCCTCCGGATCCGGCGGCGCGAGGATCTCGGGTTGGGCTTCCAGCAGCGGCCCGACCGCGGCCGCGATCTCCCGCTTGTCGAGGAGACGGTAGGCCCCGTCGCGCAGCAGGATGACGGCTGGGGCGGGCTTGAGCTTCTTGGCCCCCTTCTCGGGCGTCAGGTACACGCCGTCGTACCCGGGGGGGCCGGGCTTGAACCACACCACGAGGGCGTCCGGCGTCTGCCGCCTGAACCAATCCGACGTTGCGACCCAGGCCGCGCAGGCCTCCTTGGCCACGCGCTTCCGGTTCACGTTCGACAGCTGGGACGCCAGGAACAGCGCGTGCCCGGCGAGCTCGCCAACCGGCAGGGGCGTGAACACGATCTCGCCGGGGGGAGCGTCGACCCGGGTGAAGGTCTCGATGATGGGTTCGGGTTTGGCGTCGGGCATGTCCGCATGATGCGGGCGAGCCGTTAACCGCCCGTCAGCCGGCGGAGCGGGCGGCCTCCCGGGCCCGGCGCTCCGGACCCAGCTTCCTCGCCAGGTCCGCCGGCCGCTGGGCCCGCACGAAGCCGCGGGAGACCTGCCCCGAGAGCTCGGCCATCTCGATCAGGGCGTCACCAGGCGCCCGCCTCAGGGCGTCCCTCGCGTCGCCGTCGGCGGCCTCCATGTAGGCCCGCTCCATCTCGTCCACGAGGACCTCCATTGATTCGCATATGAGAACGAATGAAGAACAAATTGGTGCGGGAGTCGATCCCTGGACGCGACGTTTCGGCCCTCAGTCAGACGAACCAGCTGACCACCAGTGCGACCCCGATGCCGAGGCCGACCTGCAGAACGGTGGAGCGCAGGCGGTCGATCGCTGCGGTGAGGTTGGCGGCATCCAGGTTGGGGGCGGGATCCGCGGGAGCCTGAGGCGGCGGCCCCTGTTCCGGCACCCCATCATCCTCGTCGACCTTCGGCTGCGGCGCATCGCTCCAGCTGAGATGGCGGACCGTGCCGCGGGCCACCTCTGGGCTCTCGCTCGCGTGGTCCGCGTGGGGAGCCAGATACCAGGTGACCCCGTAGCCGGGCGGCGTGTGCTCGTCGCCCTTCATGATCCAGAGATCGAGCTTCACGCCGAGGTGGAACGACGGCATCTCGCCAGCGCGGTAGGCCGCGAGCATCGCGGCCATGTCCATCTCGGGGATCCAGCACTCCAGGAACCAGGCATCCTCGCTCTTGAACTCCCAGTCACCGGCGATGAAGCCGAGCACGCTGGTGAACGGGGTGTAGCCGTTGCCGTCCTCCTGGGGGATGGCGGGCCGGATCGTCACGGGCAAGACCCGGCAGGTGTCGCCCCATCCCGCGAGCCGGACGGTGTCCCTCCGGATCGTGGCCATCCCGGAGATCTGAGGTGTTCGGCTGATGGTCCCGTAGTCCGTGGAGACGGCCTGTCCCATCTTGAGGTTCGAGACCTCGACCCAGAGGGTTCGATAGGGGTCGTGGTGCCACTCTCCCTCGACCTCCGGGATCGCCATCGTCCCGTCCGTAACGATCGATTTCAGCCGCGCGCGCTTGTCCTGTCTCGCCATCTGCCCCCCGAGGTTGAGGCACTCTCGCGGGCTGGCGACGCCCCGTCCAGGGTTCCCGTCCTTAGGCCTGCCTGCGTCCCACGCGGCGCCGGTCGTTGCGGGCCTCCCGCTCCACGGTGTGCCCGATCCACCGGGCGAGCGCGTCCCGGATCCGGGACTCCCGCTCGGCCGGGCCGTCCCCGGGATCCGCGGCGATGATGCACTCGACCGTCCGGGTTGCCCCCCGGGCGAGCTCGTCGATCGTGGACTGCCTCACGGGGTGACCTTCACCAGCGTCAGCCGCGATGCGTTGGCCGCGAGGTGCGACCGCCAGGCCTGCGCGTGCACGCGCCTCGCGAAGCGGACACCGCCAACCTTCTCCGGTATCGCCGAGAGTGGGGGCGGGGGTCCTCCGTTCGGTCCCACCAGTTCCTCGACCGCCTCGCGCAGGACGACCTCCCGCCGGGTCGGCCACATATCGTCGCGAGCCTGTCGGAATGCCTCGTGGTGGCCGGCGAACGTGGCGGCGGCGACGGCGCTCCACCAGAAGGCCTGCTCGGCCGGCCAGTTCCGGATCATCGCGTTCCCACAATCCTGAGGACGATCGCCTGGGGCATCGGGCGCTCGGCGTGACGGGCCATCATCGCCAGCATGGCGAGGCCCTCAGCCTGGTTGAGCAGCAGGGCGGCCGCCTTGTCGACGGCGTCCCGAGCGGCGGCGATCTTTGCCTCGGTGGTCGTTGTCTCGGTCATGCCGCGTCCCTCTTATTCCAGGACCACTCCATCGACGGGGTGAACCTCCGCATCAGGGCGTTCTTCGCGACCCGGACGCGTCCCCGGTTGCGACGCCGGGCGCGTCGGGACAGGGGCTTGCCGATCGAGGGGCGCATCGCCTCGGTGCGGGCCTCCTTCGTCGCCAGGTTCTCCAGGACCTGGCGCCAGAAGTTCGGGAGGAGCTCCCGTGGCATGCCGTGCCGCATGAGAGCGACGTCGCGATCGTACGCCCCACGCTGGGCCTCCAGCAGCGAGGAGGCGGTCCCTATCTCAGGGTGGACCACGGCCATCCGGGGTGGCGCCAGGCGGAAGGGCGTCTCGGTGTAGATGCGCATGGCTCAGGACTTCCGTCCGTTCACGTGAGCCTGGAGACGGCCCAGCCCGGCGCTGATCCAACGGCCGGCGTCGAGCATCCCGAGGGCGAATTCCGCCCCCATGGCCGCCCCCTACCTGGCCGCATGCGCAGCCGCAGGATCTCCCTCCCGCCATGTCCGGCGGGAGATCAGCGCCTCCAGCGTACCGGCCGAGGCGTCGCAGTCGGCTTGAGCCGCCAAGCGCCTGGCTGCCCGCGGGATGGCGTGTGCCGGCAGGCCTGAACGCCGGAGCTGTCGGCGGATGCCGCGCTCAGACTTGGTCATGCCGGCCTCCGTGCCTTGGCCTCGGCCGCCCGGCGCTGCTCGGCGAGCAGGCCGTCGAGGCTGTCCCGGAGCGCCCGGACGAGCGTCATCCCGTCGATGTCGTCGGGGTCCGTGCAGGCCTCGGCCTCGCGCAGGGCGGCCCGCACCGCGGCGATGTCGTCCTCAATCGCGACGTGGCGCTTGGGCGCCTCGCCACCCAGCTCCTTGACCTGCGCCATCCCATTTCCCCCATCGAATCCGTGCAAATGGGAGTCTGCCACGGATCGAAGATTTCCACTGGACGGCGTCCGAAAATTCGCGCAGCCGGCTGAGTCGCAGGGGGTTCCTTGCATGCCGATCAGGTACGCTCAGGGCATGAGCATCTTCGACCTTGGCGAGTCCCTCGCCCTTGCGCGGCGCCACCGCCGGCTCTCGCAGCGGGCCCTTGCGGCCAAGGCCGGCGTCAGCGTCGAGTGGGTGTCCCGCTTCGAGCGCGGTGACAGCATGGAGCCATCGATGCACCGCGTGATGCGATGCCTCCATGTGCTTGGGCTGGACCTGCGGCTGTCGACGTACAACCAGGGCCGGCCCAGCCTCGACGACCTCATCGCGCAGGACGAGGAGGCCGATAGCAGCCCGGCGCTGAAGGCGGCGCTAGGGCTTGGTTAACCCTAGGAACGCGACTCGGTCCGCAACGGCTGCACATAACTTGCACCCTGAGCCGGCTTGGCGCATAACGGCGTCACACCGGAGATGACGTCGATGATCTGCCCTCGCTCGAAACGGATGCCCTGCCTGACCGCCTGAGCCCTGCTCGGCGCGCCCCGCGTGCACTCCCGTTCCAGCGAGATCCCCATGACCGACGACGCCTCTCGGGCGCGCGCCGCTGCCGTCCAGGCCGCCCGTGCCACGCTCCTCGACTCCACCGCCCTGACGGGGCCCCGCCAGCCCGAGGCTCCCATCGGGCCGCGTGCGAAGGCGTTCGGCGGCGAGCACGTGCGGTACGACGCCCGCGTCGACGCCGGCCTGGCTCTCGCCCGGTTCCTCGGCGAGGAGCCCCGGCTCCCGGCCGCGCTAGTCCGGCAGCTCGGGCAGACCCGGCGGGACGTCAGCATCGCCTCCCTGCAGAAGGTGGAGGCGGCGCTGCGCGGGCACGCCAACGCGGAGACCACGTCGGACGCGGGCCGGAACGCCGCGGCGCTGCTGGCGGATGACCTGCTTTTCGCACAGGCGGCGCTGGGGTCCGCCAAGGCGGCGGCGTGCTGCAGCTCGATCTGCTTGCGCCTGGCGCTGGCGTCGGCCTCCAACGGGCATCACGCCGCCGCTTGGCTCGCCCTGCGGAACGCCCTTCGATACTGCGGCGATGCCACGGAGGAGCTGGACGAGGCGGGGTACGTTTCCGAGGACCTGGCCAGCAGCCTGGCGCCGTACGACAACCACGTGGCCCGATTCGCCGAGACGCTCGCGATCATCGCGGCGGCGCACCGGCAGATCGGCATCGAGGAGGACCTCGCCCGCGGTGGCGCCGGCGGCACCGCCAAGGACTGGGTCGACGCGCAGGCGGACGGCCTCGCCGCGCTGGCGCAGCTGGACTGGCCCCTCGGCGACGGAGGCTGGAGGGACCGGGCGGCGCGCGCCACCCCGACGCTCGTCGTCCTAGCCAAGGGGGCCTTGGACCACCTACCCGGTTCCGAGACCACGGGCTCATCGCGGACGTCGCGGGGGTCCACGCCGCGCGCGGAGTTCAACACGCTCGCCGGGGAGGCCCTGCCGCTCGTCCATGGCGTCGATGTCGTGGCCGTCGGCAAGCTGCTCGACGCGCGGTTCCCGTGGTTCACGGACCTCACCGCGCTGCTGCTGCGGGACCTCGCCAACGGGGGTGTAGCCCGGCTGCGGAACACTCTCGCGGTGTCGCCGCCGGGCAGTGGGAAGACGAGCTACCTGCAGGTGTTCTGCGAGGCGGCCGGGATCCCGTGCGTCCTCTACAACGCCGCCGGCGTCGCCGACGCCGCGTTCGGAGGAACCTCGCGCCAGTGGAGCACGGGGCGCGCAAGCGTCCCGTTGCAGACGATCCAGCGGCTCCGCGTCGCCAACCCCGTAATCATCATCGACGAGATCGAGAAGGCGGGTACGAGGTCGGAGAACGGGCGCCTCACGGACTCCCTGATCGCCCTGCTGGAGCCGGTAGGGAGCCGCGCCTTCCACGAGGTCTATCTGGAAACGAACGCCGATCTGAGCGGCACCCAGTTCCTGGCGACGGCCAACGGGACGGGAGCCGTCCCCGGCCCCCTCCTGGACCGCTTCCGCGTCGTGCACGTCGGCCTTCCCAAGGCCGAGGACCTGCCCGTCGCGGCGGCCAACCTCGTCGCCGAGCTCCGCGACGAGCGTGGCCTCGACGCCGGCTGGCTCCCCGACCTCGACGGCGACGAGCTGCATCTGCTGGCGCGCGTGTGGAAGGGGGGCAGCCTGCGCCCGCTCCGCCGCGCCGTGACGACGCTTCTCGACGGCCGCGAGACCCTCGCCCGTCGCCACTGACACCTCATCACTGAAGGAGACCCTCCATGTCCGACGCACGCCCGAATGCCGCCCCGGCCGCCTCCCTCGACGAGGCGATCCTCTCCCTGCGCGCCCGCCGGGAGACGAGCGACCTCCGCTTGGAGGCCGAGTTCTCAGGCCTGTCTGTACTCCACCTGGCGCGGCGGGCGCAGGCCCTCGGCCGCCTCGGGCCCTGCGACGTCGACCGCCTCGTCCAGGGCGTCGTCCGCCTCGTCGACGCCCTGCCGGGCACGCGCGGAGACAGGGCGTGAAATCCGCGCGCGGCCCCCCTCTGCCCACCCCGCATCCTGACAGGAGACCCCCATGCTCATCGACGAATTCCGCGTCATAGCCGACGACGCCGTGTGCCGGCATCCCGGGCACGTCGACGTTGTACCCACCGGCGTCAGCCCGTCCCCGCACGGTCCCCTCGTGACGTGGACGGGCGGCAGCGTGCTCCCCCGGCAGGACAACGGCAGGACAGTGGCGCCGCCCCCCGCGCAGGACGTCCTCCGCGTCCTGGCGCGCACCCTCGCCCTGCGCTGGCAGACCGGCCGCGCCGTCGTCCCGGACGACTGGGACGCCACCCTGCGGGCGCGCCACCCGAGGACGTTCGAGGACGGCGGGCCGTACTCGGGTGGCGGGTGGCGGTGGCTATGGGAAGCGGGCGCGAGCCTGATCTCCGAGGCCGGCGCGACGGGATTCCGCACGACGCAGACCAAGGAAAAGTTTGCGCAAGCGCGATGGTATTACTCCATCGAAGGCAAGACTAGGAAGGCGATGCGCAATGAAGTCAACACTATAGTTGACTGCGTAGAGCACCTGTCGGCCTTCATCTGCGAGACGTGCGGAGCGCCTGGTCGGATCCGGCACGGAGGCTGGTCGAAGGCCTGCTGCGACGCCCATGCCGCCGGGAAGAAGTGACGTCTACCGCAACCTGACGCGCCGGCTCTGGTCCGTGCGCGTCGGCGGCCGGGTCGTCGGCCACGTGCCGGCGATCGTGCTTGCCGACGTCGTCCTCCGGGCGTCGGAGGCGGGCAGGCTGCGGTGCCTCCGGACGGGGGCCCGGGACGTCCACGCGTGGGCGACCGGCACGGTGGCCGAGGGGGACCGGCCGCCCTCGGCGCAGCGGCTTCGGTACGGGCTCTGGTGTCCCGGATTTAGGACGAACGGCCTCCTGGTCACCCGGGCGGCGCAGGTGTGGTTCGAGGCCGACGGGTCGGCGTGGTGCGTGGGAGGGTGGGATGCTGAGAGCCTGGATTTTCAGTGACGTGCACGACGACGCCGACTGCTGGGAGGGCCCGGCCGTCCCGCCGTGCGACGTGGCGATCATCGCCGGCGACGTCGCCGACGGCCTGACGCGGAGGTCCATCCCCTGGCTCGCGGCGTGCGTCGTGCCCTTCGTGCGGCGCGTCATCTACGTCCCCGGGAACCACGACTTCTACGCGTCGAGGTGGCAGAGCGAACTCGAACGCGGGCGCGAGGCCGCGGCCGCCGCCGGCATTCACATCCTCGCCGTCGGGGAGACCCTCGACATCGAGGGCGTGCGGTTCGTCGGGGCCACGCTCTGGACGGACTATGAGCTCCTCGGCGAACCGTTCCGCGTGTTGGCGCAGTCAACGTGCGGGGACCGCGTCGGCGGAATGCGGGATCATCGGCAGATCCGGACGCGGCTCCCGTCGGGCGAGACGAACGCTTTCCGGCCACCGATGGCCGCGGCCGCGCACGTTGCCCAGCTCGGCCGGATCGAGCGCGCCCTAGCCGAGCCGCACGCGGGCCCGACCGTCGTCGTCACGCACCATGCGCCGCATCCCGCGTCGCTGGGCAGGCAGGGTCCGTTGCAGGCGATCGATGCCGCGTACGCCTCGGACTGCAGCCGCGTCCTCGAAGGGGAGCACGCCCCGGATCTCTGGATCCACGGGCACATCCACCGGTCCGCCGACTACCGGATCGGTGGGACCCGCATCCTCGCGAACCCGCGCGGCCGCCGGGGCGAGAACCCCGCCTTCGACCCGTCCCTAGTCCTGGAGATCTGACATGCGTGCGCTCGCCATCCTCGCCCTGCTCGCTGGCCCGGCCGGGGCGGACCCCTACCAGCCCGCCCCGGGCCTCTACTGCCCCGAGGGGGCCGACGTCCCCGCCATCGTCGTCGGGCCCGCCCCCGGCGAGGTCGGCATCGATCTGATGGAGTGCCACGGGGCGAGGATCTCAGGCGGCCGGGTGACGGCCTCCCGGTGCTACGGCAACGGGGGCCGGCCGGTCCCCTACGAGGCGGAGCTCAGCCTCCTGCCCAGCGGCGTGCTGCTGCACGACGGCGTCCGGTACCGGCGGCGGCCGTCCGGGGGGCCGTGCCCGTAGGCCACCGAGCGCCTGGATCGGGGGGTGCTGCAGCGCGCTCCACGAGCGAGGCCGGATTTCGCTCGCGGTGTAACGCCGATCGCGCGGACTGAAACGCGCGAAAATATGCTGAGAGCGTGCCGAAACCGTGCGCAGGCGTGCCCGGGCCGGGTTGCCAATGATACCGAACCGGCCTTCGCTCCCATTTCGCTGCACCAGATTTCAGTCACGAAAAAGGGGCCCGGTCACCCGGGCCCCTCGTCACCACTCAGAGTCTGAGGGGTGTCAGTCGAACAGGTCGGGCTCCCGTGCGGCCCGCCAGTCGACGGAGACGCAGAGCTCGCGTCCGTAGTGGAGGATGCCCTTCGACGTCATCTTTGGCGTCGCACGGGGCTTGCCGCCGTACTCCTCGATCCGGACGCGGAACGGGGCACGGTCGATGAGGTCCTGCCGGGGGAGGTTCGACCTGTTCAGATCCAACAGGTCGCCGCGCTCCTTCAGCCAAGCGATGAACTTGTTCGGCTTTTGCCCGAGGGCCTTGCCACCGGCCTGGAGGCTGTAGAGATCCTCGCTCTCGGTGAACCGCTCGACGCACTCCACCGCCGGCAGGGCCCGCTGTACCTGCCGCTGCGAGGCGGTGAGCTGGCGAGAGGTGTCGATGAGCTCCTGGTCTGTGATGACGAGGCGCTCGACGAGGGCGTCCTCCCGATCCATCCGGGCCAGGAGCATCCTCCTCAGCACCCTGTTCTCGTCGAGGTCCTCGGGGATCGCGACCGGCGTCGGGGCGGGTGCCACGGCGTAGGAACCGGTCCGCCGGATCTCGGGGAGGACCTCGTTCATCGCCCACCGACGGAACCGCCATGCCGTCGCGCCCTTCACGAGGGCACGCTGGCTGCGCATCAGCAGGGTGTAGAGACCGCCCTCGGTGATGACCAGGACCTCGCCCTGGGGATGCCCTAAGAAGATCTTAGCCCTCTCGTCCTCGTCGAGCGCCTTGAGCGAGACGGACGGGTTCGAGAGGCGGGCGGCCTTGCAGACGTCGGCGCCGACGAACCAGGGCTGCCCGTCGATCTCCACGACGCGGATGTCGTGGTTGTCGAAGCGGAAGATCGAGATCGCCGGCGCGGCCGGGATGCGGACGATGGCGTTCACGCGCGCCTCCCGTCGGTGGCGAGGGGTACGGCCACGAAGGCGATGTTCGGGGGCAGTAGGCCGGCGATGTCCCGTGCGGTCTCGGGCGCACCGATGACGATGCCCCGCTCGTACTGTCTGTTCTCGGCCAGGCATTCGACCATGTCGTGCAGGTCGCTCACGACGGCGGCCCGGCAGACGTAGACGCAGGGCACGTCCTTCCCGTCGATCAGGACGTGCCAGAAGGCCCGGGCGAACGGGCGGACTTTGCTGACCTCGGCGCCCGGCAGAAATGCGCCCGGGTCCCGGCGGAAGATCGCCTCGCGCGCCTTGTCGTTCTTCCCGCCCGGCGCGTCGTCGCCGGTCACCAGGAGGAGGCGGTCACGCGCAGCGGCTTTGGCGGCCTCGATCCGGAGCTCGATCGTACCGAGGACGCTCCTGCGCAGCATCGGGAACGCCGGCTCGGCAGTGCGCTCCAGGAGGAACGACCGCGCCGCGTGGGGATCCTCGACGCTCATGGCCGCCGCGATCTCAAGGACCGAGGCCTCCTCGAAGCGCTCGGCGTACTGCGAAATTCCCTGGGCGAGGGACGCGGCGAGGCTACCGTTCGGGGCGGTCGTGGTGGTAAGGTGGGTGCACGGTTCGGTCACGGGGATGCTCCTGTGGCTGACCAGGCCTCGGCGGCGTTCGCGCGCTTCCGGGGCCATTTTTTTCGCCAGTGGATCCGGCGATGTCGGCACGAATCGGAGGATATCACCTTCTTCTGAGAACGCGAGTCGATGTGCCGTCATTGCACGTTTCGGGCGCTTTGGTGATAATGGCCTTCCATCGAATCCGGCTCGGAGTGCCTCGTCGTGTATCCCTCCCCAATGCAGCTGCGCGCCGCGCGGACCCTCGTCGGCCTGACGCAGGACGAAATTTCCCGACGCGTCGGCCTGTCCCAGAGGACCATGGTCGCCGTCGAGATGAGGAAGTCGTCCCTGAGCGCGCTCCACTCCGTGATGGGGTTTTACACCGGCTTGGGCATCAGCTTCTTAGGCACGCCCGACTACACGGTGCAGACCGTCACCTACACGCAGGCGACGCCTCCGGACGTGCCCCCGATCCCGGACACGTAAGGGAATGTCTGGCGGGCGGTGACCTGCGCGCGGCGCGGTTCGCTGCCGCGATGAGTTTGCCTCGGTAGCGCCCGCCCCACCGTGCCAGGACGCTCTCCACGCCCTCGCTCGCCAGCGTGGCCCGCACGGCGGCCGCGGTTGGGGTGGGCCTCAGCCGACTCTCCCAATCCTCCTCGTGGACTAAGCGGACCGCGCGAATCGGTCAGGTGTAGTCAACGGGCACGGATGCGTCCCCAAGGGCGGCGCAAGCCGATCGGCATGCCCGGTAGGTCGGGACAGGGTCGGCGAGGATGCCGACTCGCAGCAGGCCTGCGAAGGTGAGTAGGAACGCCTGGTCACTGGGCATCACGCCTCGGCTCCGATCCTACCGGCGTCGATGTGCTTCACGGCCGACAGGGCCCGCTCCAGGGCCGCCGCGAGGTCATCGGGTAGACCCCGATCGGGTTAGGAGTTCGAGCCACCAGCTCACCAAGCTGTTCGCGGATTCGATATGTCCTCACGGCATCAGGCGACGGCCGCATGCGAGCACAAATAAATTTTCGACCGCATTAGAGCCCCGTGGAGCCGTCCACGGGGCTCGTTGGCTGAATCCTCCGGTGCCTCGAAGTTAGGCCGTGGGCGAGGCTGAAATCGATGCTTTACCCCCGTGAGATCATGCACCCCGTCGGGGCGGTAGAACTACTGGTCTCGCGAAGTATATCAGTGGATCTCCAAAGCACAGACCCATAGACTAAGGCTAATTTCGAGCGGATCATCGGTCCCGACACGGCGGTGTGGTGCCTGACGTGTCGATGGATACGACATGCTCAACACGGCACAGGCGCGCGACCGCGCCCTCGATTTCCACTGGCGCATCCCGGAGAACATCCTCTCGGCCGCCGGCATCCCCGACATCCCCGATCGCAGGCAGGACGTCGCCAGGCGCAGCGTCCTCGCGGCCGCGTGCATCGCGGCCGACATGGCGCCCGGCGAGGATCGCTGGGTCAGCTACTCGCGCCGCAAGGCGTTCTACGCCGGTCAATCGCGGTACATGGGCCTGCCCTACACCTACGACCGCGTGCTCGCCGCCGTGGCTGAACTCGTCGAGCTCGGGCTGATCGAGGAGGTCCGGGCCCGCCCTGGCGACCACCTCTCCACCGGGATGCAGAGCCGCCTGCGTGCGACCCCCGACCTCGTCCACGCCTTCCGCGACGCGCCCTTCGAGTACGAGACGCGCCGCTGCCGCCTCATCCTCAAGGACGAGGCCGGCGACGTCATCGGCTACGACCCGACACGTCAGACGCGACGCCTGGAGGCCGAGCTCGACCGCATCAATGCCTACCTCGGCAACGTCTCGGTCACGATGCCGACGGGCGACGGGTGGGAGCACGCCACGCGCGTTGTCCGGGCCCGCAACGACCGCAAGGAGAAGGGGACGTGGGCCAGCGTCGTCCCGACCCCGAGCCCCGAGGTTTACCGCGTGTTCGGCCGTGGCCGTTGGGACCGCCACGGCCGGCTCTACGGATGGTGGCAGAACCTCCCCAAGGGACGCCGCCGGGAGCTCCTCATCAACGGCGAGGCGGCCTTCGAGCCGGACTTCGCCACCCTCCATCCGCGGATCCTCTACGCAGCCCGTGGTCACGTCTTGCGCCACGATCCCTACGTCACGGGAACATTCCCCCGTGACGAGGGCAAGCTCGCCCTCAACGTCGCCTTGAACGCGAAGACCATGAACGCGGCAGCGGCGGCCATTATGGACAAGGACGACTGGGAGCACGGCTGGGACTACACCCGCGGCCTGCTCAAGGCCGTCGTGGCGCGGAACACCCCCATCGCCGCAGACATCGCTGCAGACCGTGGGATCCGCTGCATGGCCGTAGACAGCGCCATGGCGGTGGATGTCCTCAAGGCCTGCGAGAAGGCGTCCATCCCCTGCCTGCCCGTCCACGATAGCTTCATCGTACCGGCCTCCAAGGGCCCGTGGATGGAGGCCAAGATGGACGAAATCCTGACGGGCGTTCTCGGCGCTGTAACCCGTTCTCCCTCAACGATAATCGGGTGATTGGTTCCACATATGGGCCCCTGGGCCCCCGTTGTCCCCTTGGGCCCGGGCCTCCTGGTTCCCCGCGGGTCGTCATCCCGCCGTCGTCCCCCTGCTACCTTCCCCGTCGCTGCCGCCCGCCCCGTTCCCTGGTGTAGCTCACTACCGTGACGTTCTGCGCCGCCCTCCCTGGATGTGGCTGGCCGTCGACGCTCAGGGGGGGTCGTAGGAATGGCTCTACCCCCTACTGGACCGCCGTTGTTCCAAGTCTAGAACCGCCGCTTACCCCTTGCTAGACCGTCGTTATTCGCCCTCTTTTTGCTTGTCCGATGCTGTTCGGTGGGGTATATTCTAGGCTGTCGACGTATCCGTCGTCCTCGCGATGCACCACATCCTGAGCGCACCCTCCGGCCCCCGGGGTCGGGGGGTGTTATGTTTCAGGGCCCCACGTGACGTTCACCCCCTTAACGCCCCCGGTCCACGCTATCTCACATGGTTAGTCTCTCCCTCGACGTCATCTGCGACGCGGTCGGCGCCTGGCTGTGGCTCAGGTAGGCCCAACAGGCCGATGGCTACTGGCTCGATCCGAACGCTCCGGCTCCGCCCGACGCGGCCGCTGTCCTGGCCTACGCATACGAGGCGCACCTAGCGGCCGAGGCGGGCGGCACGACGTGGGACGGCTGGGCGGTCGCCGTCAACGAGCGGGCCCTGACGCGCACGCTAAGCGAGGTCACCGCGACGCTGCTCGACGCCCGGAAGGACAGCGACCCGTGGACGTTCGCCGACGGGGTAGATCGGCCCCTCACGAACGACCGCTTGAAGGTGCTGAGCCTGCAGATCCGGAGGCACATTGGCGTCTGTCTGGCGGTCTACAACCAGGTCGCCGCCGGCATCGGCGCCGGCGCCATCACCACCGCGGAGGTCGACGGCGCCTTCGCCGACGTCGACGCGATCGTCTTGAAGGCGGCGTCGTGACCATCCCACTCCTGGCCATCCTCGCTCGCCGCCTGACCGCGTCGACCCTCTCCGAAGTGGCGGTGCTGGAGACAGCGACGCACGGGACCGTCCGGACCTGGGCGGGGTTCGTTCGGCGCAAGGCCAAGGAGGACGTGATGCCTAGCGAAATTTCTGCTCCTGACTGCGGAGCCGATCGCCTCCATCGCCGAGGCCGACGCGCCGGGCACGGACGTCCGCGACCTCGTCTACGTCTCGGGGACGCTCCACTCCGTCCGGTCCCCCTCGCTGACCGAGGCGGCATGCGGAAGCTCCAGCTGAGCCTAGTGAAGCTGACCGCCGTCGACGTTGGCGAAGGATCCGTCCACGTCGCGATCGTCGGCGCCCCGACGAGACGGCCCCCGTGGTCGCCATCGTGGCGGCCGACGTGCCCCAGCGCTCAGACTCTTGTGCTTACGGTCGTGGAGCCCTTGAAATAGGGATCGCTATCCTACCGGGCGAGGCGATGGCGTAGAAGAGGTCGGCGTGGACGTGCAGATCAGGAGGGTCGCTTCACGAACCCGATGTCGACGGCGACGGCCTTGAGCCTTTCGGGCTCGCGCTCCTTGCGTTCCGAATACCGGTCGACGAGGTAGTCGGATCGCTCGCGCGTGAGGAGCGTGAACTTCATCAGCTCCTCGCAGACATCGACCACCCGGTCGTAGAGCGGACCCGGCTTCATCCGGCCGGCGTCGTCGAACTCCTTGTACGCCATCGGGACCGAGGACTGGTTCGGGATGGTGATCATCCGCATCCAGCGACCGAGCACGCGGAGGCTGTTGACCGCGTTGAACGACTGCGAGCCGCCGGAGACCTGCATCACGGCGAGCGTCCGCCCCTGCGTCGGGCGCACCGAACCCTCCGAGAGCGGCAGCCAGTCGATCTGGCTCTTGATGACCCCGGTCATGGCGCCGTGTCGCTCGGGGCTGACCCAGACGTGGCCCTCCGACCAGATCGAGAGGTTTCGGAGTTCCTGGACCTTCGGGTGATCGGCCGTGGCGTCGTCGGGCAGCGGCAGGCCGTGCGCGTCGTAGATCCGCACCTCGCCGCCCATCGCCTCCAACAGGCGCGCGGCCTCGTAGGCGAGGAGGCGGCTGAACGAGCGCTCACGGAGCGATCCGTACAGGATCAGGAAGCGCGGGGCGTGGGTGAACGGTGTCTTCACGTGCAGGGCGTCGGTCGTCGGGACCACGAAATGCCCCTCGCTCAGGTTCGGCATTCCATCGGCGAAGGGCTGCAGGGGCTTGTCCAAGACGTTTCGTTCCTCTACGTTTCAACGATGGTTGAGATATTGACATCATGATGGACGAACGGCAAGCCGTGGCGGCCTTCGCGGCCCTCGGCCAGGAGCATCGCCTGCGCATCGTGCGCCAGCTCGTCACCGCCGGGCCGGAGGGCATGGCGGCCGGCATGCTGGCCGAGGCGGTCGGCGTGTCCGGCACCAACCTGTCGTTCCACCTCAAGGAGCTCAGCCATTCGGGGCTGGTCACCTCCCGGCGGGAGGGGCGCTCGATCATCTACAGCGCCGCCTACCCGGACCTGTCCGAGCTCATCCAGTTCCTGATGCGCGACTGCTGCCAGGGACGCCCCGAGGTCTGCGCCCCGGCTGTCGCTGCCCTCGCCGCCTGTTGCACGGAGACCGCCTGATGGACGTCGTGATCTACCACAACCCGGATTGCGGCACGTCCCGCAATACCCTAGCCCTCATCCGCAACGCCGGCATCGAGCCGCACGTGGTCGAGTACCTGAAGACGCCCCCAAACCGGACCCTGGTGCGCCAGCTTGCCGAGCGGGCGGGCGTGAAGGTCCGTGATCTGCTCCGTGAGAAGGGTACGCCCTTCGGCGAGCTCGGCCTCTCGGACCCGAGCCTGACGGACGATCAGCTTCTGGATGCCATCGGCGAGCATCCGATCCTGCTGAACCGCCCCTTGGTCGTCACCCCACTGGGTGTTGCCCTGTGCCGCCCCTCCGAGGCGGTCCTCGACCTCCTTCCCGCCCAACAGGGCGAGTTCGTCAAGGAGGATGGCGAGCGCGTCGTCGACGAGCACGGGCGCCGCGTCGCTACCGCCTGACCCGCCCTGAAAGACCAAGAACAAGAAACGGTCCCGATGCTCGCCCTCGCCATCTTCGTGGTCACCCTCGTCTTCGTCATCTGGCAGCCGAAGGGGTTCGGGATCGGATGGAGCGCCCTGATCGGGGCCGCGGTCGCGCTCGCCACCGGGGTCATCCACCCCGGGGACATCCCGGTGGTCTGGCACATCGTCTGGGACGCCACCTTCACCTTCGTCGCCCTGATCATCATCTCGCTCCTGCTCGACGAGGCCGGCTTCTTCCACTGGGCGGCGCTGCACATCGCCCGCTGGGGTGGGGGTCGGGGACGGCTGCTGTTCCCGCTGGTAATCCTGCTGGGGGCCGCGATCGCGGCGGTGTTCGCCAACGACGGCGCGGCACTGCTGCTCACCCCCATCGTGCTCGCCATCCTGCTCCGGCTGAACTTCAAGCCGGCGGCGGCGCTGGCCTTCATCGTCGCCTGCGGGTTCGTCGCGGACTCGACCAGCCTGCCGTTGGTCATCTCGAACCTCGTCAACATCGTCTCGGCGAACTTCTTCGACATCTCCTTCAGCCGATACGCGGCCGTGATGGTGCCGGTGAACCTCGTCTCGCTGGCCGCGACCCTGGTGGTGCTGTGGCTGTTCTACCGGCGCGACCTTCCGGCCACGTACCCCGTGGCCGAGCTCGAAGCGCCCCGCCACGCGATCAAGGACCCGCTGGTCTTCCGGGCGGCCTTCCCGCTCCTCGGGCTGCTGCTGATCGCCTACTTCGTGACGGCACCGTTCGGCGTGCCGGTCTCGGTGGTCACTTGCGCCGGCGCACTGGTCTTGCTGGCGCTGGCCAACCGCAGCCGCGTCATTCCCATCCGCAAGGTCCTGACGGGGGCCCCCTGGCAGATCGTGCTCTTCAGCCTCGGCATGTACCTCGTGGTCTACGGCCTGAAGAACGCCGGCCTGACCGACTATCTGGCGCAGGGGCTCGTCTGGCTCTCGGGCCATGGTCCGTTCGTCGCCACCATCGGCACCGGGTTCGCCGCCGCCATCCTGTCCTCGGTCATGAACAACATGCCGAGCGTGCTCGTGGGTGCGCTCTCCATCCAGCAGGCTCCGGATCTCTCGCCGCTGATGCGCGAGCTCATGGTCTACGCCAACGTCATCGGCTGCGACCTCGGCCCGAAGTTCACGCCCATCGGGAGTCTGGCGACCCTGCTCTGGCTGCACGTCCTCGACACCAAGGGCCAGCACATCACCTGGGGTCAGTACATGCGGGTGGGTCTGGTCATCACCCAGCCCGTGCTGCTCGTCACCCTGGCGGCGCTGGCCCTCTGGCTACCCGTGCTCGGCGCCCGGTAGCGATCCGATGGCCCCGGCGCGCCGATGGCCCGTGATCTCGGCCCTGGGCGTGGTCCAGATCCTGACGTGGGGCTCCTCGTTCTATTTGCTGTCGGTTCTGGCCGCGCCGATGTCGAAGGATACGGGATGGCCTCTGGGATGGGTCATCGGCGGCCTGTCCCTCGGTCTCCTCGTCGCGGGCTTGGCCTCGCCGCGGGTCGGCACCTACATCGGCGAGCATGGCGGCCGGCCGGTACTGGCCTTCGCGGCCGTCGCCCTCGCCGTCGGCCTTGCCATCCTCGGCCTCGCTCCGAACCTGCTGACTTACCTCGCGGGGTGGCTCCTGATCGGCCTGGGCATGGGCACCGGACTGTACGATCCCGCCTTCGCCACGCTCGGACGCCTCTACGGCGCCGAGGCAAGGCCTGCCATCACCACGCTGACCCTCTGGGGCGGCTTCGCCAGCACGGTGTGCTGGCCGCTCTCGGCCTTCCTGATCGAACAGGTTGGCTGGCGTGGGACCTGCCTCGCCTATGCCGGGCTGCACCTTTCGGTCACGCTGCCGCTCGTCCTGCTCGCGATCCCCCGGCCCCCCGCACATCCGATCACGCGACCCGCAGGCCCGAGCCCAGTCATTCGTCTCGATGGTCGGGAGCGTCGCGCCTTCCTCCTCATGGCCGGGGTGCTGACCCTTGGCGGGACCGTGATGGCCCTGGTCTCGGTTCACCTCATCACCTTGCTTCAGGCCCGTGGCGTGGCTCTTACCTCGGCCGTGGCCTACGGCGCCCTGATCGGACCGGCCCAGGTGGGGGCACGCATCGTCGAGATGGCCGGCAAGGGCCGGCACCACCCGCTCTGGACCCTCACGGCGGCGATGGTTCTCGTGGCGACCGGGATCGCGATGCTGGCAGCGGGCTTGCCCGTGGTCGGACTGGCGCTCGTCCTCTACGGGGCCGGCAACGGGATCTACTCGATTGCCCGCGGCACGGTGCCTCTCGCGCTGTTCGGTCCCGAGCGCTACGCCCCGCTCGTCGGCCGGCTCGCCCGTCCGGGGCTGGTGGCGCAGGCGCTCGCGCCCTCCCTCGGGGCCGTCGTGCTGACGCAGGCGGGCGCCGACGCGACCTATGTCCTCCTTTCCGTACTCGCCCTCGCAAACGTCGCGCTCGCCGTATCCCTTTGGCGCGTCCGGTAGTCCCGTCCCTTCCTCGCCGGTCTACGATGTGGCATCGTCCGACGGTGACCTTCTGGCTCGCCCTTCGCAGGCTGCTTCCGCTCCTGGCGGTTCTCAGCCTCGCCCTTGCGCCGGTGACCGCATCCGCGGCCGCCGCGGGCATGCGCGCGCCGATGGCCGTTCAGGGTCACGTCATGGCGATGCCCGACGAGGCCATGGACGACATGGCCGGGATGGCCATGGACGAGATGCCGTGTTGCCCCAAGGAGCGGCCGGACTTGCCCGATTGCTCGAAGGGCTGCCCGCTGATGGCGCTCTGCCTGGCGAAGGTCGCCACCGGCCTGCCGGTCGCCGTCGGACTTCCGGGCCGCGTTGCCGTCATCGAGGGGCCCGCCCGGGCCGTCACCGCCTCCTTCGACAGCCTGTCGCAAGGGCCGCCCACCGAGCCTCCCCGAGCCTGAACCCGATGCCGCCGGCGCCTGCGCCGGCCGATCCCGCGCGCCTGAAGGCCCGGGTCACATCGTTTTCAGGAGATCATCCACCGTGTCCAAGACATCGTTTTCACGCGCCCTGACGGCTGCGCTGCTCGGTCTCGCCCTGACCACCGCGGCCCGGGCCGACACCAAGGACTACGAGTTCCAACTGGTGAAGGACGAGGCCAAGCAGGGCGAGGCCATCCTCGACGTCCGCCTCGTCGACAAGCGCACGTCCAAGCCCGTGCCGAACGCCGTCATCTTCGCCAAGCGCATCGACATGGCGCCCGACAGCATGGAGGAGATGACCTCCAGGATCGAGCAGCTACCGTCGCCGGAGCCGGGCCTCTACCGGTTCAAGGCGAAGCTGACGATGGCCGGCGGCTGGCGCCTCTCGCTCGGAGCCAAGGTTCAGGGCGAGACCGGCACCGTCGAGAACAAGCTGGTGTTCAAGGCCACCAAGTGAGCCGGATGGCATGGCTGGCCGGGACCCTCGCCGCGCTCGCGGCGGGGGCCCTGGGGTATGGCGCGGGGCATGAGGGCAGCCCCGTACCGGCGCTCGTCCAGCAGGCGCGGACCGGGTTCACCCACTGGCTGCCGAGCACGCCCCGGCCGGCATCCCCGATACAGGCATCGGTCGCGGCGAAGGCGACGGGACCGGTCGTCTTCTACCAGGACCCGGACGGGAAGCCGGACTACGCCTCCGAGCCGAGGCGCACGGCGGACGGTCGCGACTATCGCGCCGTCCGCGCCAGCGAGGAGGTGCGCTTCGACGAACCCGACGAGGCGGAGGCGATGCCCGACGCCGGGCACGGCGACATGGCCATGGGTCAGGCCACCACGCCTGCGGGGGCCCGCAAGGTGCGCTTCTACCGCAACCCGATGGGCCTGCCGGACACCTCGCCGACCCCGAAGAAGGACTCGATGGGGATGGACTACCTCCCCGTCTACGAGGGGGAGGACACCGAGGACGGCACCGTGAAAATCTCGCCCGGCAAGCTACAGCGCACCGGGGTCCGGACGGCGGTCGTCGACCGACGCGTCCTGTCGATGCCGGTGCGCGCGCCCGGCGCCATCGAGGAGGACGAGCGCCGGATCTCGGTCATCGCGATGCGCACCGACGCATTCATCGAGAAGGTCGAGGCCGTCACCACCGGCGACCACGTGCACAAGGGCCAGCCGCTCCTGCGCCTGTTCTCGCCGGAGATGAACGCGGCGGCTGCGCAGTACCTCACCGGCATCGGCTACGAGGGCGCCCGCCGGCGCCTGGAGAACCTCGGCATCCCGCCCGAGGTCATCGACGAGATCGAGCGATCCCGAAAAGTGCCCTCGACCATCACCTGGTCGGCGCCCCGCGACGGCGTCGTGGTCGAGCGCAACGTCTCCGACGGCATGCGCGCCAAGTCCGGCGACACGCTGTTCAAGCTCGTCGACCATTCCAAGGTCTGGGTCCTCGCCGACGTGACCGAACGCGACTTGGCGGCCGTGGCAGAAGGCCAGATGGCGACCGTGCGCGCCAGGACGTTCCCGGACCGCGTCTTCACCGGCGCGGTGACCCGGATCTACCCGCACCTCGCCATGGGGACCCGGACAGCCCGTCTGCGCATCGAAATGCCCAACCCGAACGGCGACCTGCGCCCGGGGATGTTTGCCGACGTGACGATCGCCACCGGCAGCGACAGGCCGGTGGTCGCGGTGCCCGACGACGCGGTCATCGACACCGGCACGAAACAGGTCGTCCTGCTGGACAAGGGCGAGGGTCGCTTCGAACCGCGACCGGTCAGGCTCGGCGTCCGCGGCGACGGCTACGTCGAGGTCCGCGACGGCATCGCCGCGGGCGACCGCGTGGTGACCTCGGCCAACTTCCTGATCGACGCCGAGAGCAACCTGAAGGCGGCGCTGCAGGGGCTTTCGGAGCCCAAACCCGACCCGGGCCCGCAGGCCGCCGCCGAGGGGAAGGCGCCATGATCTCCCGCCTCATCGCCTGGTCGGCAAAGAATCTGGTGTTAGTCCTGATCGGGACCGTGTTCGCGGTGGGAGCCGGGCTCTACGCCCTGAGGACCCTGCCGCTCGACGCGATCCCGGACCTCTCGGACGTCCAGACCATCGTCTACACCGAGTACCCCGGGCAGGCGCCCCAGGTCATCGAGGATCAGGTCACCTACCCGCTGACCACGGCCATGCTGACGGTGCCGCGGTCGAAGGTGGTGAGGGGGTTCTCGTTCTTCGGGGTCTCGTTCGTCTACGTCATCTTCGAGGACGGCACCGACCCGTACTGGGCCCGCAGCCGGGTGCTCGAATACCTCAACACGGTGGCCAAGCGCCTACCGGCAGGGGTGACCCCGACGCTGGGACCGGACGCGACAGGGGTGGGCTGGGTCTATCAGTACGTCGTGGTCGCCAAGGAGCGGTCGCTGGCCGAACTCCGCTCGCTCCAGGACTGGGTCGTCCGCTTCGGGGCGTCCCGCGCCGAGGGCGTGGCCGAGGTCGCCGGCGTCGGCGGCTTCGTGAAGCAGTACAACGTCGTCGTCGATCCGAACCGACTGCGGGCGCAGGGCATCACCATGTCCAAGCTCCGGGAGGCCATCAGGTCGAGCAACGCCGACGTCGGCGGCCGCACCGTCGAGTTGTCCGAGTTCGAGTTCGTCGTCCGTGGCCGCGGGTACCTCAAGAGCGTCGCCGACATCGGGAGCATCGTCCTGAGGACGGAGGCGGGCACACCCCTGCGGGTGAAGGACGTCGCCCGGGTCGAGCTCGGTCCCGACGAGCGCCGCGGCATCACCGAGATGAACGGGGACGGCGAGGTCGCCGGCGGCATCATCCTCCAGCGCTTCAGGGCGAACGCCCTCGACGTCATCGCGAGCGCCAAGGCGCGCCTCGCCGAAGTCGCCGCCAGCCTGCCGAAGGGCACCGAGATCCTGCCCGTCTACGACCGCTCGCACCTGATCGAGGCGGCCATCGAGACCCTCAAGGGCACCCTGATCGAGGAGAGCGCCATCGTCGCTCTCGTCTGCGTCGTCTTCCTGCTCCACGTGCGCAGCGCGCTGGTGGCCATCCTGATGCTGCCGGTCGGCATCCTGATGGCGTTCGCGGGCATGAAGGCGCTGGGCTTGGGCGCCAACATCATGAGCCTGGGCGGCATCGCCATCGCGGTCGGCGCCATGATCGACGCCGCCATCGTCATGATCGAGAACGCCCACAAGCACCTGGAGCGGGCGGACCCCGGCAAGCCCCGGGTCCAGGTCCTGATAGAGGCCGCCTCCGAGGTCGGTCCCTCGCTGTTCTTCTCGCTCCTCATCATCACGGTCAGCTTCCTGCCCATCTTCACCCTGGAGAGCCAGGAAGGGCGTCTGTTCGGGCCGCTGGCCTTTACTAAGACGTTCGCGATGGCGGCGGCGGCGGTGCTGTCGGTGACGCTGGTTCCGGCCCTGATGGTCCTGTTCGTGCGCGGCCGCATCGTGCCCGAACACCGCAACCCGGTGAACCGGCTCCTGATCTGGCTCTACCGTCCCATCATCGCCGGCGTCCTGCGGGCGCGGGTGCTGACCATCCTGATCGCGCTGGGCGTTCTAGGCGCCTCGGTCTGGCCGGCCCTGCAGCTCGGGTCCGAGTTCATGCCCGACCTCGACGAGGGCACCCTGATGTACATGCCGACCACCCTGCCGGGCATCTCGGTGACCAAGGCCGGAGAGCTTTTAGGGAGACAGGACACCATCCTGAAGAGCTTCCCGGAAGTCCTGTCTGTGTACGGCAAGGCGGGCCGGGCCAACACGGCCACGGACCCGGCGCCCTCCGAGATGTTCGAGACCATCGTCAACCTGAAGCCGAAGGCGGAGTGGCGCCCGGGCGTGACGTTGGCGAGCCTCAAGGCCGAGATGGATGCCGCGCTCCAGTTCCCGGGCGTCTCGAACGCCTGGACCCAGCCAATCCGCGCCCGCATCGACATGCTCGCCACCGGCATCCGAACCCCCGTCGGCATCAAGGTGCTCGGAACCGACCTCGCCGAGATGGAGAAGGTCGCCCGCCGGGTCGAGGCGGTGGTGAAGGCGGTGCCGGGCACGTCGAGCGCCTATGCCGAGCGCGTCCAGGGCGGGTACTTCCTCGACATCACGCCGGACCGTGAGGTTCTGGGCCGCTACGGCCTAACGGTCGGCGAGGTTCAGGACGTGATCGCCATGGCGCTCGGCGGTGAGAGCGTGACCAACACCGTCGAGGGCCGCGAGCGCTACACCGTGAACGTTCGCTACCCGCGCGCCTTCCGGTCGAGCCCACAATCCATCGCGACCGAGGTGCAGGTACCCATCGCGGGCGGAGGCACGGTCCCCTTGGGTGAGGTCGCCAAGGTCGCGCTGACCCGGGGCCCGACCCAGATCCGGACCGAGAACGGGCAACTCGCGGTCTTCATCTACGTCGATGTCACCGGACGCGACCTTGGCGGCTACGTGGCCGAGGCGCGAGCGGCGGTGGCCGGCGAGGTGAGCCTGCCGCCGGGGACCACCCTCCAGTGGAGCGGGCAGGTCGAGTACCTCGACCGCGCGACGGCCCGGCTCAAGATCGTGGTGCCCCTGACCCTCCTGACCGTGTTCCTGCTGCTCTACCTGAACTTCCGGCGCCTGACCGAGACCCTCATCGTGATGCTGTCGCTGCCCTTCGCCCTGGTCGGCGGCGTCTGGCTGATGTGGTGGCTCGGCTTCAACCTGTCGGTCGCCGTGGCCGTGGGCTTCATCGCGCTCGCCGGGGTCGCCGCCGAGACCGGGGTGATCATGCTGGTCTACCTCGACCATGCGCTGGCCGAGGTCCGGACGGAGTGCGAGCGGGAGGGCCGGCCCCTATCGCGAAATGACCTGAGGCGGGCGATCATGGTCGGCGCGGTCGAGCGGGTGCGGCCCAAGATGATGACCGTGGTCGCCATCATGGCCGGGCTGTTACCCATCCTGTGGAGCACCGGCTCGGGCTCCGAGGTCATGCAGCGCATCGCGGTGCCGATGATCGGCGGCATGGTGTCGTCGACCGTCCTGACCCTCGTCGTGATCCCGGCAGTGTACGGGCTGGTGAAGGGATGGGGACTGCCGAGATCCGACATGCGGCCGGAATCCGTCGAGGGGCACACGATGCCCTTGGCCGCGGAATGACAACGAGGACGAGACCATGCTGGTGGTCGAAGACGAGCCGAAGGTAGGCAGGTTGGTCTCCGACATTCTCGAAGACCTCGCCTAACCCGACATCGAGGGTCGCTCGCATCCGGTCGATGATCGAGGAGAGCCGGGAGGAGGCATGGGGCTCCGGCCAACCGATCCCGGGCTTACCTCCGAAGGGGCCCGGGGTGCTTCTCCGGCGGCATCGTCTCGCGCACGTGGTGCCGGACCAAGGAGGGGCTGAACGGCTTCCCGATGAACGTCGCCCCATAGGGCAGGTCCCCGGGTTCAGGTCGCACATTGCCGGAGGCGACCACGATGGCGATGTGGGGCCACGTCACGGCCGTCCGCCGCGCCAGGTCGAAGCCGTTGTCCGGGCCGGGCATCTGCACGTCCGTGAACAGCAGCTGCACCTTGCCGTGGTGCTCGTCTAGCACCCGCATCGCCTGGGCGACGTTCATCGCCTCAAGAACCACGAAACCGGCATCCTCCAGGATGTCGGACACATCCATCAAGATGAGGGCGTCGTCGTCGACCACGAGGACATGGGGGGCATCGGCGGTGTCAGGCAGGGGCATGGATACCAAAGGCCGGCCTGGCCGGTAGGTTGCCGCATAACATAGGTTTCTTTTGCGTCCTTGAAGCCCGGTTGCCTGGCGACGTTTCCGTAGGTCCCGTGGATGCGGGCCCCTAGGGCCTGTCGTCGCCTGAACAGATTGGCTGGGCTTGCGTTTTCGTCTCTCTGATGGAGGAGGGACGATGCTGAGCGACGCGCAATGGGCTGATCTGGAGCCTCTGGTTGAAGCCTGCCGGCCCAAGGCCAAAACGCCTCCGCAGGATCTGCAGCGCACGCTCTCGGCCATTCTCTGGCGGCATCAGAACGGGGCCAAATGGCGGGCCATTCCCGAGGAATTGGGACCCTGGTGGCGGGCCGCCCAGATCTTCATCCGCTGGTCGCGTGCCGGCGTCTGGGAGCGGCTTCTTCACCTTGTGCAGGAACGCGGCGTCCAACTCGGCATGGTGTTCCTCGACGGCACGAACGTGCGGGCGCACCAAAAGGCGGCGGGAGCCGCCAAAAGGGGGGATCTGCGGCCGAGCGAGACGCTCGTGAAGCTCTTGGCCGCTCGCGTGGCGGCGATAGTACCAAGGCTTGCGTGATCGCCGACGGGCAGGGCCGCGCCATCGCCTTCCGGCTGGCGCCCGGTCAGGCCCATGAACTCCCTCACGCTGTTCCCCTGCTCGATCAACTGCCGGGGGTGCCCAAATGGGTCGTGGGAGACCGCGGCTATACCAGCCACGTCTTTCGCGAACACATCTGGGACATGGGCGCTCGGCCTGCGATCCCGCCTCAGCGCCACGAAGCGCCCGTGGCCTGCCCGGATTGGATCTACAACAACCGTAACCAGGTCGAGCGCCTCTGGGCCAGGCTCAAAGAGTGGCGCGCCATCGCCACCCGCTACGAGAAGACCGCCGTCAGCTTCATGGGCGTCCTCTACCTCGCCGCCGCCCTCGATTGGCTC
>NZ_JAKSYF010000069.1:0-394 GCF_022829745.1 Methylobacterium sp. E-016 | reverse complement strand
CCGTCCCGCGCGACGCCGACGCGGCGGCGGTCGAGGCCCTGGTGCTCGCCGACGCGGCGGTCCGGCGGGCCCCCGAAGGCCGGACGCCCGGCAAGGCCGTCGTCGTGGCCGGGCCCATCGTGAACCTGGTGGTGTGGGGAGTGGCTGCCCCCTCCCCCCTGACGCGGGGGAGGGTGGCGCGCGCAGCGGGTCGGGAGCGGGGAGCGGCATCTCCGGATACGGCGCGCCCCTCTCCCGACCGTCGCTGCCGAGGGGCCCACCCTCCCCCGCTTAAGGGGGAGGGAAGAGGCGTGCGATCGCTCGTGGATCGACCGAACGTCGTCTCAGGCCGCGAGCGCCCGGCTCACCGTGGCGCGCAGGTCCGCCAGCGAGAACGGCTTCGTCAGCACGTCGG
>NZ_JAKSYF010000067.1:0-16561 GCF_022829745.1 Methylobacterium sp. E-016 | reverse complement strand
ACGCGAAGATGACTAACGCGTTACTCGACCGCCTGACGCCACACTGCGAGATCCTGGAGACCGGCAACCCAAGCTGGCGGCTGAAGACCCGCGCCTCGGAGCCGGCGGCGGCAGGCCGCGACCGGATGCGCGGGTCGCTGGAGACACGGGCGACGCCGCTGCGCTCACCCTGACGGCTTCGCGGCGTCGCCCGCTGCGTAACCGATCAATGGAAACCATGCCGCCAGTGGGTCCTTTTTGGACGCCGATCCCGGGTCCCTTTTCAACGCCGATTGACAGGCCAAGGGCCGCGCCGACGGCCTCGACGACCTGCAGCTCGCCGGGGCCGTCTACACGGTGATGGCGTCCCACGGCCTGATCACGGAGGGCCGGGCATGAGCGAGGCTTGGGAGACGAAGCGGGTTGTCTCGCACGAGGAGGCCAAGGCGGCCGCGCGCCGGTTGATCAACTCGCACTTCCGCAACGAGGACAGCGCCCGCGTATCGATCCCGGCGAACCCGGATCGCGACGATGATCTCGTTCTAATGAGCTACATCGCCCAGCGAGAGCGCGGCGACGCTGCGGCCGAGACCGCGATCGAGGCCCGCGTCGGTGGCGCCTACAAGCTGCAGGACGGCCGGACGTTCTGGATCGATGCGCCCGTCGCCCGCGAAATCGCCCGCCGGGTGGCCGGGGGTCGCACATGACGCGCGCCTTCTACACCCTCACCTGATCGGCCCCCACGAGGTGGTCCAAGGGTAAAGTTAGTGCACGGTGGGCCGCTCCGCCACGAGTAGCTTGGCCGGCGGAACTGCTTGGGCGAGCGCAGCCGGCCAAGCTGAGAAGGCTGGCACGAACACCTCCGGGGCCGGCGGCCGGTATCCCAGCGATGCATGTGGGCGTACGCCGTTGTCGTGACGTCGCCACCTTTCGATCACGATCTGCGCCTCCTTGAGTGTTTAGAAGATCTCGCCATTCAGGAGTTCGTCACGCAGACGCGCGTTGAAGCTTTCGACGTAGCCATTCTCCCACGGTGAGCCTGGCGTGATGTAGGCCGTCTTTGCTCCGACGCCGGTGATCCACGCTTGTACGATCTTCGCAACGAACTCCGGGCCGTTATCCGAACGGACATGGCCAGGTACGCCACGCAGGATGAGCAGATCCGAGAGCACGTCGATGACGTCGGTTACCTTCAGCTTGCGGGCGAGTCGGATCGCCAGGCATTCGTGCGTGAACTCATCGACCACGTTGAGCATCCGGATCTTGCGTCCATCATGCGTGCGCGCCTCGACGAAGTCGTACGACCATACGTGATTAGGGTGTTCCGGGCGAAGACGGACGCAGGAGCCGTCGTTGTCCCAGATCCGCCCCCGCTTGGGCTGCTTAGCTGGGACCTTCAGACCCTCACGCCGCCAAATGCGCTCGACGCGCTTGTCGTTGACCGACCATCCGGCCGCCTTCAGCAATGCGCTGATCTTGCGGTAGCCATAGCGTCCGTACTTCTCAGCCAACGCCACGAGATCGGCCGTCAGCGCCTCTTCATCATCGCGGCCCCGCGGTACCTTGCGCTGTGTCGAGCGATGCTGACCGAGCGCCCGACAGGCGCGGCGCTCGGAGACGGTCATCGTCAGCTGGATGTGCTCGACACAGGCGCGTCGGCGCGCAGGGCTCGAGACGTCTTCCCCGGGACGCCTTCTGCAGGATCAGCTTGTCCAGCGTCAAATCGGCGATTGCCTTCCGAAGCCGAGAATTCTCGGTCTCAAGACTCTTCAACCGCCGAACTTGATCCGACTTCAGGCCGCCAAACTCACGCCGCCACCGGTAGTACGTCACCGAACTCACACCGAGCGCGCGGATTGCATCGGCCACGCTCTGGCCCTGTGAGATCAGCACGTCCGCCTGACGTAGCTTCGCGACGATCTCCTCGGGCTTCGGGTGCTTTGCCATCTTGTCCGTCCTCCAGGCTCAAAAGCCATACCAAAGGGCGGACCACTTCAATGGGGGCTGACCACACCAGGCTGACCCTTCGCCCACATGCTTCGCACCGATCTGTTCGCAGTCGCCTGCTCCGCTGCCACAGTCGACGAGATCCTGGCGATGGAGACGCTCTGGAAGCGCAAGCTCCAGAGCCGTCAGATGGGCCTGAACCGGAACTAGGGCGGACCTGCTCCGAGGTGCGGGCGATCGCAGAGGGCGAGCTCCGCGCGTGGCAGGCGATCGGCGAGCCGGATCCGGCCGAGACCCCCTAAAACGAGAGAGGCCCCGGCATCGCCCCGGGGCCTCTCTATCCTCCCCGCGCACGAGGGCGGGGGTTACGCGTCTTAGGCGGCGGTTTCGCAGTCAATGTGTCATCCCCGCGCGAGTTGGCGGGGGATACCGCCGGTAAGTCGGCCTACCGCATCCATCGGGTCATCCTGGGCCATACCCGCCCGGGGGTCACGTATCGGTCCCGATGTCGTCTCGTTCTGTTCGCTCTGCCCGGCCCGTACTCGGCTGGGAAACCTGTCGTGTGCACAATCTGAAGATAGGTCTGCCCGGCGCGGCAGGGAAGGCCGGATCGAGACCCTGGTTAACGCGTCCCGGGGGCGGACTGCGTAGGGCTATACCCGCGCGGCGGCGTCCGCGATCGGGCGCCGAACGTGAGGGTGGATCAGGCTGCTGAACCACCCGTTCCTCTGGCCGGTCAGGAGGCAGCCGACCAGCATCCCGATCCGATCGACACGGCTCTCCGCCCTGTCGCGAACCGTGAAGGGGCGCAGCAGATCGGCGTTATCGGGGTGCAGGGATCGCCACTCGCAACGGGCGATGAGGAACGCGACTTCCTCGTCCGTGGCGCGGGGCAGCGCCTCTCGGATGAGGGCCTCGACGGTCAGGATTTCGATGACGCGCATGGGAAGGCTCCTGCCCGGCACGGCGGCCGGCGCGATAGATGGGAGCCCTCAAGGGGTGCGGGAGGCCGACCGGCCGAAGCCGATCTCCTATGGCGGGATGATGCCCCCGCGGTCGGTGCCGGGCAAGGGCGAGGTCTGTGCGAAAATCGCACACACCGGGGCAGGGGAGGGCGGCCTCGTTCCGTTCCTCCGACCACAAGTCGACCACAAAATGCGACCCGTGGACCACAAATCGCCGACGATCCCGGACCACGGCGAACCACCGCGACCAACTTGCTCGCAGAGGGGGATCGGCCTATTAACAGGGCATGAGCAGGCGCGTCCGCCCCGTTCGGGACGTGGGGGTCGCAGGTTCAAATCCTGCCACTCCGACCAAATTTCCCGAGAGTTCGCAGTCTCCTACTGCTCCCCTTCGGACCTGCCATCCGGTCGTGACCCGCTTTTCGCGCGGGCACTCGGTCGAAACTTGGTTTTGCGCGCCGCGTTGAACCGCGCGAGGCTTCAGACGCCGAGGCGGCCGAGGCCCGGCAGCTTGAGGCCGGGACGGCGGATGTCGAGGCCGGCGACCGCGCCGAGGATGTTGACCTCGAGGCCCTCGACCCAGCCGACCGTCAGCCCGAGATAGCCGCCGAGATTGATCCGGAAGCCGGTGCCCGAGGGCGTCGGGCCGGCCCAGCGGCCGTCATAGGGAAAATCCTTGCCGATCGCCGTCGCCGGCAGGCTCGCGCGCATCTCCGGGACGGAGCTCATCACCGCCGCCACGAAGGTGTTCGAGTTCGGCCCGGGCCAGAGGTGGTAGTCGCCGAGCTTCGCGTAGCGGTAGTTGGCGATGGTCTCGCGGATGCGCGGCAGCATCCGCTCCGCCTCGGCGCCGTCGGCGGCGAAGACCAGCTCCGGCGTGCTGCCGAACCAGCGCCCGTCCGGCACGAACCGGTCGACCCAGATCGGCATGCCCCAGGCGGTGTAGTCGAACCGCTTGTAGGCGCGGTCGCCGGCGCCCTTCACCACGATCCAGCTGTGGCTCGCGATGATGCCGCGCCAGCTCACCGTGCGGGCCGAGAACACCCGCACCACGGCCTCGGGGTTTTGCGCGGCCGGCCGGAGCAGCCCGGCGCTCGAGCGATCGGCAGTGCGCCAGTCGGCGATGTCGTTCCGCAGGTAATACAGGGCCGCCGACACCGCGATCGGCGCGAGGAACACGATCACGAAGACGAGGAGAGCGATTCGGAGCAAGCGGGTCATGTCCAGGCGGGGCGGGGTGTCTCGGATCTAGGAACCTCGCCGGGCGGTTGGCAGAGCGGTGCGGCGTCATCGCGCCTCGGCCGCCCGTGCCCCGTTGCCCCTCCGTCGGTTGCCCTTCGGCCCAGGATTTTTCGCATGTGGTACCTCTACGGCGTCGTCCTGATCGCGGGCATCGCCAACGCGATCCAGCCGGGCCAGAACGCGGCCCTGGCCAAGGGCTTCTCGCAGCCGCTCACCGCCGGGCTCGTCGTCGGGATCTGCACGGCGACCACCGTTCTCGTCGTCGGGCTCGTCTCCGGCCGGCTCGCCTGGCCGTCGTCCGAAGACCTGACCACGGTCCCGTGGTGGGGATGGTTCGGCGGCGTGTTCGGCGGCGGCATCGTCATCACGCAGCTGCTCGTCGCGCGCCAGATCGGCGCCGGCGCCTTCCTCGGCCTGCTGGTGACGGCGGGCGTCGTCGCCTCGGTCCTGCTCGATCACTTCGGCTGGGTCGGCTTCGCGGTGCATCCGGCGACGCCGTGGCGGATCCTCGGCGGCGTCCTGATGATCGGCGGGGTCGCCCTCGTCGCCCTGTTCTGAACCGGTGCGCAGGCAGCGGGCGCAGGATCAGCTCGCGTCGTCGCGCGCCTTGCCGCCCGCAAAAGCCTCGCGAAACCCTGGCGTCGCCAGGGCGCCGAGGATGTCGCGCAGGGCCTCGGTGCGCGCCTGCCCGAAAGCCGCCTCGAAGCGCGCCTGCGCGTCCTGCCAGAGCGGGATCGTCTGCTCCAGCTTGGCCGCGCCGAGGTCGGTCAGCGCCACGCGGCGGACGCGGCGGTCGGCCGCGTCCGGGACGAGGCGGAGATAGCCGTCCCGGACCAGCGGCTTCAGGGTGTGGCCGAGGCCGGACAGGTCCATCACCATCGCCTCGGCGAGCTGCCCCATGGTCGGGCTTCCCATCGCGCGGACGGTGACGAGGAGGCTGTGCTGGGTCGTTCGCAGGCCGCCGGGCGCCAGCACCTCGTCGTAGAGCTGCCCGATGTTTCGGGTCGCCCTGCGCAGCGCCGCGTTGCTGCACCGGCTCCGCGGGGCTATCGCGCAGCCGGTCGTCGCGTCGGTGCGGGCTCGCGTGCCCTTCGCCATCGTTCGCCTCGCGCCCCGGCCGGCTGGCCCGGCTGCCCGCAATTACCGGCATATGCATGCGTATAGCGGGAATCGAGCCCGGCCGTCAGTCCCGTCGCGGGATACGGCCGGATGCCGAAGCTTCGGAGCCCGGAAGGGGTCAGCGCGGACGGCGCCCGGCGCCCCCGCCGAAGCGGCGGCCGACATAGGCGATCAGCTTCGGCACGATGAAGGCGGTGAGGAGCTTGCGGATCATGGAATCTGTCCTGTCTCTGGCGGTCAGCGCGCCGGGCGGAGCAGCCAACCGGCGGCGAAGGCCACCGCGGCGAGCGCGAGGAGGGTGGTGGCGCGGTTCTCGTCGGCATAGCCGAGGGCCTGGCGGCCATAGGTCTCGCCGCGGCGGCGTGCGTCGCGCGCGTAGCGGCTGCCGTCGTCGATAAGGCTCTCTCCGCGGCGGCGGGCTTCGCGGGCGAGGTGGGTTCCGTCCTCGATCACGTCCTCGGCCCGGTCGCGGGCGCGGCCGTAGGCGTACTGCGCGCCGCCGGCGACCTGATCGACTGCGCCGCGGACCTGGCGCCCGGCCTCGCCGGTGATGCCGCCGAGGGTGGATTGGGCGCGGCCCTTGAGGTGGCGCTTGGCGCCCCGGTATTCGTCGCGGTTCATGGTCGGCATCCGTCGGTTCGGGTGGAAAGGTGCGGGACGGCATCGGCCGCCGTCCCGCATCGTCGGATCGGCAAGGCGCGCGTCCCTCGGGACGCGGGCTTCGCTCAGAACTTGCTCTTCACCTTGTCGGCCAGGTTCTGGGCGCCGTCCTTGGCGTCGCCGACGGTCTTCTGGGCTTCGCCCTTCAGCTCCTGCGCCTTGCCCTCGGCGACGAGCTTGTCGTTGCCGGTGACGTTGCCGACGCCCTGCTTGACGTTGCCGACGGCCTCGTCGGCCAGGCCCTTGATCTTGTCGGTGGTGCTGCTCATCGAAAACGCTCCTTGTGCGATGTCATGGGAACCGGCCGATCCGACCGGCGGGAGGTCGGCCCCGGCGTGCCGGGGCCGGAGGGGTCAGGCGCGGCGGGTGGTGCCGTAGGCCAGCGCCGGGTTGACGGCGCCGAAGCGGCCGCCGAGGAAGCCGGCGAGCGCGCCGAGGATCAGCGCGAGGGCGCCGTAGAACGCGCCCTGCGTGGCCGCGCTGCGGGCGGCCTCGGCCGCGACCTTGGCCTTCTGCTTGGCGTCGGCGACGGCGGCGTCGTACTGCTTCTCGTAGTCCTGGATCTGCGTCTTGGCCTGGTCGGTCGGGATGCCCTGGGCCTTGGCCAGCGCGTCGGCGGCGCGGTTCTCGGCCTGGGCCTTCTGGGCCGGATCGCCCGAGAGCAGGGCGCGGACCGCCGAGGCGGCGGCATCGCGCAGGGCCTGCGGGTCCTGGCCGGCCGCCTGCTGGCGCACCGTGTTCTCGATCCCGTCGAGCGGGTTCGAGATCTTGGACAGCGAGGGCGCCGCGGCCTGGGCGGCCGTCTGCACGGTGCCGCCGACGAGCGAGCCGGCGCCGCCGAGGGTGCTGGTCACCGCGCCGAACGCGCCGCCGACGAGGCCGCCGACGGCGGAGCTGAGCAGGTACAGCACGACGAGGGTGCTCACCGCCCAGGAGACGAGGCCGTGATAGCCGGCGGTGGCGGCGACGGGCTTGCCCGAGAGGCGACCGGCGAGGAAGCCGCCGACGAGGGCCGCGACGATGCCGGACACGACGAACCAGACGCCGGCGCCCATCGACAGGGTCGAGGCGGCGGGGTTGTCACCGGCGGGATAGCCGACGCTGGACAGGCCGACGCCGACGCCGACCATGTTCAGGATGACCTGCACCACCAGCGCCAGGACGGCGCCGGCGAAGATCGCGCCCCAGGACGCCTGGTGCAGGTGGACGGTGGAGGCTGCGCTCGCCGCGACGGGGGCGGCGGAAATGTTGGACGATGTGGCCACGGTATGCTCCGAAAGACTTGACGCGACGACGAGGGCTGTCAGCGGCGGGAATGGATGAGGAGGGCGAGGCCGTAGCCGACGGCTCCGGCGATCATCAGGGCGACGAAGGGGCTTTCCTCGACCTGGTGGCTGACAACGCGACGGCCCTGGCGGAGGTAGTGGCCGCTGTTCTCGTAGGCGTCCTCGGCGTAGTCCGAGGCCTCGCCGGCGACGTGCCGGACGGCGTCCTTGGCCTGGCCGTAGAGGTTTTCGGCCGACCCCTGGGCTTCGCGGAAGCGGCCCTCGACCGAGTCGTTCCGCGATCCGACGAGGTCGCCGACGGCGCCCTGTGCCTTGCCCGCAAATTCTTTCGCTGCGCCCGTGACGCGATCCGTATCGACCATGATGCTCGTCCTGTTGCTTCGAGGTGTGGGAGACGTGTGCGGCGTGTCGCCCCGGCTACGGCATGCGCGTGGACCCGGACGTCGCGTCGGACTTCGAAAAAACTCGTGTTCGCTTCGATCTCGGCCGCGGCGCGCAGGTCGCCGGCGGCTGCCCGATCGAGCTGAGGGCGCGATCCGCACAGATCGCTTGTGGTTCGATGCGGCGGGTTGCTGCCCCTGTTCTTGTTGGTCTTGCCTTTATCCTTTGGAGATGGTGACACCCATCGAACAGGCAATGGTATAAAACTACTGGTATTCTGATTTATTCATGTCGGGATGGTCGCCGGCAGGCCGTGCTCGCGCGCCCACACGATCACCTCCGAGCGCTTGTGCAGGCCGAGCTTGCGGTAGAGCGCGGCGGTGTGGTTGCGGACGGTGTTGCGCGACAGGTTCAGCCGCTTGGCGATGGCATCGTCGCTCAGCCCTGCGCAGACCAGACCGAGCATCTGGCGCTCGCGCACCGTGAGGCTGAGGGTCGGATCCTCGGCGCTCGCCTCGCCCGGGTGGCGCAGGCTCGCGAGCTTCTCGATCAGGCCGCGGCTGAACCAGGAGGTGTCGGCCATCACCGCCTCGATCGCGACGAACAGGTCGCGCTCGGAGCGCTTGCGCTCGGTGATGTCCTGCAGCACCGCCAGCACGAACGCCTCGTCGTTGATGGTGACGCGCTCGGCGGAGACGAGGCAATCGAGGTCTCCGGCCTCCTGGGCGTGCAGGCAGGTCTCCAGCCCGAGGACGGAGCCGGTGCGGATCACCGCGGATTCGAAGCGCTGACGGGCCGCATCCTTGGTCCAGAGACCGATCTCCTCCGGCGTGCGGCCGACGACCTTGTCCTGGCCGTAGCCGAACACCCGGGTGAAGGCCTCGTTGATGCCGGTGACCGCGAAGCCGTCGGCCCGGCACAGCATGGTCGGCACGGGCGTGAGCTGGAACGCCTTGGCGAAGCGCTCCTCGCTCTGGCGCAGCGCCGTCTCGGCCTTCTTGCGCAGCTCGAGGTCGGCGAAAGTGAACAGCATGCACGGCTCGTCGCCCAGCTCCATCGGCTGGCCGGCGACGATCACGAACCGTGTGCCGCCGTCCGGCAGCCCGAGGCAGGCTTCCATCTGCGGGACCGTGGTGCCGGCGTTGAGGCGGGCGATCGCGAGGTCGCGGCTGCGCGCGCCGGCGAGCACGTCGACCTCGTAGACGCTGCGGCCGATCACGGCGTCGCGGGTGTAGCCGGTCATCTCGAGGAAGCCGGTGTTGACCTTGACGTGGCGCAGGTCGGACAGGCGGGTGATCACCGCCGGGGCCGGGTTGGCGTTGAAGGTCTTCTCGAACCGCTCCTCCGCCTCGAATTGCGGGGTCACGTTCTGGAGGATCAGCGCGAGGCAGCTCGGCGTCCCGGACGTGTCGGTCGCGACGATGCTGCGGAGCGAATGGACGAAGTCGACGTCCGGCCGGTCGGTGCGGCGCACGTCGACGATGACGTCGTGGAAGGTCTCGCCGCGCACCACCCGCTCGATCGGGTACTGGTCCGGTGGGCGGTTGTTGCGGTAGCGCAGGGAGAACCGGGCCCGGTACTCGTCCACCGTCGCGCCGAGCTCGGCGAGGCTCTCGGCCCCGTGCATGGCGAGCGCGGCCTCGTTCGCCCAGACGATGCGCTGATCGGGCTCGACGAGGATCACCCCTTCGGTCAGGCCGGCGATGATCTGCCGGAGTTCCGATCTGTCGACGCCTGCGGTCACGGGTGGGGCACGTCCTACCAAGGGATCGACCCAGGGTTGGACGATCCCGGCAGCAACAGTTGCGAATGCAACTGGTTCCCGGTCTCGGTTGTTTTCACTGGTACGATCGTCACGCCACGTTAGTGACCCGGCCTGGTGCAGGGGCCCCGTGATCGATCCAACGCGTCGGCAGCGTCCGTTGCGGACCGGCCGATCGTCCCGCGATCGGCCGCGTCGCATCAGGTGGAATGCGTGGCGTCCCCGGCAGGGCTCGAACCTGCGACCCCAGGTTTCATACCACTTCGGCTTTCGCCGCCGCGGGCGGGTTCCCGCGTTCGTGGCCTGGACTATCCCTTCGCCCTAGGCGCCCGAAGGCGCCCTTAGGTGCCGCCCGTCTAGTCTCTACACCTTCCCGCGCATGGCACTGCGCGGGCTTGGCTCGGGATCGGCAGGATTCCGGCGACCTGGATCGCCGGGACCGGAAGCGTTCCCCGAATTTGAGCGGATCCGCCGCGCGGTTTCCCGATGCGGCGCCCAATTTGCGTTTAGGAAACCTGTGCTCTGTCCAGCTGAGCTACGGAGACGTACCGGAGGTTTGTACCATCGTCGCCGTGCGAGTCCACTGGGCAACCGCGGCTTCGCCGGTGTGGCCGGATTGCCCTGTGCGGATCGCGTCGATCCGGGGCATGCTGCAGCGGACGTCGGAGCGGGAGTCGTGGCGATGGGATGGACGGGGCGGATGCTCGCGGTCGCGGCCTGCGCGCTCGCCGCCTCGGCCGCCCGCGTCGCGGCGGCGCCGCGATCCGGCACGGCCGAGTGCCTTTCCGGGGACGGACGGACGGAGACCCTGTCCGCGGTCGAGCCCCGCGGCGAGCTCGCGCTGGCCTCCGGCGCTCGCGCGGTGCTCGGATCGGTGCGCTGGCCCGACGACCCGGAGATCGCCAAGGCCGCGACCGAGCGGTTGCTGGCTTTGCGCGGCCGCCCGCTGACCGTCGTCGCCCGCGGCGAGGCCGACCGCTGGGGCCGCCTGCGCATCGACGCCCTGTCGGAGGCGGATGGACCGGTCGACCTCGCGGGGGACCTCGTCGGTGCCGGTCTCGCCCAGGTCGATGCCGGCGAGGGCGACGCCCTGTGCCGCCCGGGGCTGCTCGCCGTCGAGGAGGCCGCGCGCACGGCCGGACTCGGGCTCTGGCACCAGCCGTCGCTCGAGGCCTCGGACGGTCCTGGCCTGCGCGCGGCGGCGGGGCGGTTCGTCGTGGTCCAGGGCACGATCCGCCATGTCGGCGAGCGCCCGAGCCGGACCTATCTCGACTTCGCGGCCCGGGGGGAGGACGGGCTCACGGTCACCGTGTCGAAACGCACTTGGCGCAGGATGCGCGAACATGGTTTGAGTGCGGACAGGCTCAAGAATGCGCGGGTGCGGGTGCGCGGGGTGGTCGAGATCCGTCGCGGGCCGACCCTCGACATCGCGGTGCCGGAGACGATCGAAGTGCTGGAGGCGCCCACGGCGATCGCCGGCGCGAGCACGGATGGGGAGCGGGCGCTGCGGCGCTGAACGGCATGATGGGCGGCACGACGCGGAGCGGAACGGGAATTGGGCAGGGCGGCCGCGCGCAGGCGCGTCGCGCGCCGGCGCTCGCCCTGCTGCTCGCGCTCTCGGCCTGCGCCGGCGAGCAGACCGGGGCGGTGCTGGTTCCGGCCGTCGTCTCCGTGCCGCCGGAGGCGCCGCGCACCACCGGCCGTCCCGCCAACGTCACGGATGCCGACCACGCCAAGCTCGTCGCCTCCTTCGGCGGGGAATACCGGTCGCCGGCCACCCTGCGCCTGCTCACCGAGGTGACCGACCGGCTGGTCAGGGCGAGCGACCGGCCCGACCAGACCTACGCGGTGACGCTGCTCGATTCGCCCGTGGTCAACGCCTTCGCCCTGCCGAGCGGCCGCCTCTACGTCACCCGCGGCCTCGTCGCGCTGGCGAGCGACACCTCGGAGATCGCGGCCGTGCTCGCCCACGAGATCGCGCACGTCACGCTGAGCCACGCCACCGCCCGGACCGAGCTCGAGCTGCGCTCGCAGCTCGTCAGCCGCGTGGTCGCCGACGTGCTGAACGATCCGGCCACCGGCGCCCAGCTCCAGAGTCAGTCGCGCTTCGCGCTCGCCCGCTTCTCCCGCGAGCAGGAGCTCGAAGCCGATGCGGCCGGCGTGCGCACCCTGGCGAAGGCCGGCTACGACCCCTACGGCGCCGGCCGCTTCCTCACCGCGCTGAACCGGACCCTGGCGCTGAAGGCCGGCGGCGGCACCGCGGCCGAGCCGGACATGCTCGCGACTCATCCGGGCACGGCCGAGCGCATCGGGCTCGTCACTCGTGCCGCGCGGCGCACCGGGGCCCCGGGCGTCGGCACCGACGACCGCGCAGCCTACCTCGCGGCGATCGACGGGCTGGCCTACGGCGACAACCCCGGCGAGGGCGCGGTGCGCGGGCACCGCTTCGTGCATCCGAGCCTCGGCATCGCCTTCGAGGTGCCGGAGGGCTTCTCGATCGAGAACACCCGCAACGCGGTGCTGGGCACCACCAACGAGGGCAGCCGGCGCCTGCTGTTCGACCAGGTCGAGGCCAAGGACGGCCAGACACTCGACGCGATCCTCAAGGCGACGTGGAACGACGCGATCGACCCGGCCTCGATCGATGTCCAGCCGATCGCCGACCATCCGGCGGCGACCGCCCTGTCCCGCGGCAAGGACTGGACCTTCCGGCTCGCCGCGATCCGCGTCGGCGACGCCACCTTCCGCCTGATCATGGCGGCCAAGGGCGCGACCGACCCCGACCCGGCCTTCCGCCGCTGGATCGCGAGCCTGGCCTCGGTCTCGCCGGCCGAGACCGCCTCGCTCAAGCCGCTGCGCCTGCAGATCGTCGTCGCCGCCTCGTCGAACGCCGAGGACCTCGCCCGGCGGATGGCGGTGCCGGACCGCGCGCTGGATCGGTTCCTGGTGCTCAACGGCCTGGAGCGCGGCGTGCCGCTGAAGACGGGGCAGAGCTACAAGGTGGTGGTGGAGTAAGCGGGCCCACCGCCCTCCGGCGCCCGCCGGCCTTGCCACCGGTGCCGCGTTCGCGCGATGCCCGACCCGGCCGACACGCAGGATGCACACCCGATGATCCGCTTCTACTACAACCTCGCGCCGAACCCGATGAAGGTGGCGTTGTGCCTTGAGGAGACCGGGCTCGCCTACGAGCCGATCCCGGTGGACACGCGCAGGGGCGAGCAGTTCGCCGAGACCTATGCCGCGATCAACCCGAACGCCAAGGTGCCGGCGATCGTCGACGGCGACGCTACGGTGTTCGATTCGAACGCGATCCTGCTGCATCTGGCCGAGAAGGCCGGGGCCTTCCTGCCCCACGGCGAGGCGGACCGCGGCCAGATGCTGTCCTGGCTGATGTTCGTGGCCACCGGGATCGGGCCGTTTTCCGGCCAGTGCGTGCATTTCCGCCACTTCGCGCCGGAGGCCGAGCGGACGGGATACGCCGCCGAGCGCTACGTGTTCGAGGCGCGGCGCCACTGGGGCGTGCTCGACGCCCACCTCGCCGGCCGCAGCTTCGTGCTCGCCGAGTACGGCATCGTCGACATGGCGGTCTGGGGCTGGGCGCGGATGCTGCCCTTCATGCTCGGCGAGGACGCGATCCTCGAATTCCCGAACGTGAAGCGGCTGCTCGACACGGTGAGCGCCCGCCCGGCGGCGCAGCGGGCGGAAAGCCTCAAGGGCCGGCACGCGTTCAAGGCCGAGGTGGACGACGACGCCCGGCGCTTCCTGTTCCGGTCGATGAAGGTCGGCTGAGTTCCGGCGGCGATCGAAACGCCGACCTCCACTTTCCCTCCCCCTCTGCGGGGGAGGGCAGGGGACGTCCGCCTCAGGCCGCGGCGAGCGCGCCCATCGACATCGATTCCTTCTTCATCAGCTCGCGATAGAACCCGTCGAGATGGGTCAGCTTGTCCGGCGAGCCGTCCTGGATGATGCGGCCGCCCTCCAGAACCACGATCCGGTCGAAGTCCTTGAGGGTCGAGAGCCGGTGGGCGATGGCGATGACCGTGCGGCCCTTCATCAGGTTGGCGAGCGCGTGGCGGATCGCCTCCTCCGACTCGGCGTCCAGCGCCGAGGTCGCCTCGTCGAGGAGCAGGATCGGCGAATCCTTGAGGATCGCGCGGGCGATGGCGATGCGCTGGCGCTGGCCGCCCGAGAGCTTGACCCCGCGGTCGCCGACGATGGTGTCGAATCCTTCCGGCAGGGCGTTGATGAAGTCGGTGCAGTGCGCCGCGTCGGCCGCCTTCCACACGTCCTCGTCCGAGGCCTCCGGCCGGCCGTAGCGGATGTTCTCGCGCAGGGTGCGGTGGAACATCGACACGTCCTGCGGCACGACCGTGATCGCCTCGCGCAGGGATTCCTGCGTCACCCGGTCGATGTCCTGGCCGTTGATCAGGATCTTGCCGCCTTTGGCCTCGTAGAAGCGCTGGATCAGCGAGAACAGGGTCGACTTGCCGCCGCCCGACTTGCCGACGAGGCCGACGCGCTGGCCGGGCTCGAGCACGAGGTCGAAGTCGGTGAAGACCGAGCGCCCGTCCGGGTAGGCGAAGGCGACGTGCTGGAACTCGATGCGCGCGCCGGTGCCCGAGAGCGGCACCGCCTCGGGGTGGTCGATCAGGTCGTGCGGCTGCAGCAGGGTGTGCAGCGCCTCCGAGAGGCGGGCGGTGTGCTGGGTCGCGTCGACGAGCGCCACGGCGAGGTCGCGGGTGGCGGCGAGGATGCGGATGCCCAGCGTGCAGACCAGCACCACCTGGCCGTTGGTCGCCTGCCCCGCCTCCCACATGGTGATCGCCCAGTAGAGCAGGCCGAGCACCGCGAGCACGGTGAGGATCGCGTGCACGATGCGGAGCTTCTCGAGGTAGAGCAGCGAGGAGCGCCGCGCGCGCATCTCCTGGGCGATCGTGCCCTCGAAGCGCACGCCTTCGCGCTTGAACGCCGAGAAGGCGCGCACCAACGGCATGTTGCCGACGAGGTCCACCATCTCGCCGTCGACGCTCGCGGCCTTCGAGGCGAAGTCGTGGTGCAGCGGCTTGCCGGCCGCCGCCATCTTGAACATCAGCACCACCACGGCGGCGAAGATGCCGGCCAGCACCAAGGCCATCGTGACGTTGACGCTGCCGATGTAGAGGATCGAGCCGAAGGCCGCGACGCAGGGCGGCATCACGTTGAACACGAACATGTTCTCGACCGTGAAGATCGCGTTCGAGGTCGCGGTGATGCGCGAGGCCAGCGTGCCCGGCTGCCGGTCGGCGAAGAAGCTCGGGGAGTGCCCGGTCATGTGCCGGAACAGGTCGCGGCGGATGTCGCCGGTGACGCCGACGAAGGTGAACGAGCCGACGAGCGAGGCCACGCGCCAGAGCATGTTGTCGGCGGCGATGAAGGCGATGAGGACCGCGAGCGCCCCCCAGACGAGGTTCGCCTGCGGCCCCTTGCTCAGCGCGTCGACCACGCCCTTCAGCGCGTAGTCGGTCGAGACCGAGAAGCCGACGGCGCCGAGCACCGCGATCAGGATCACCGCATGCGGCAACGCCCGGCGCCGCAGGTAGCGGCCCACGAAGGCGAAGGGCCGGTCGGCGTATTGGCAGAGGTCTTCCATCGCGATGAGCATCTCGATTTCAGGCGACGCGGAGGGCCGGCGGAAGGGGGAGGGGCGAAGGGGGTGATGACGCGGTGAGCGACGGGGCGGTCGACACGAGGAATGCGTTGGCGGATGGCACTACGACGGGACGCGGATAAAAATAAGCGCCGGCGGGGCAACGCAACAGCCTCGTCAACCGTTGCGTGAGCCCGTTCCTGCGGCGCGCTTTTATCGCACGAAGCTGAACGCCGTTTGACCGGTATGCGATTCCGGTGCCGGACCGCCCCGTGCAGGGCTCGAGAATCCTCATCGTGCCGCCCCGCGCCGGGTCTCGGGCATGATCAGCGCGACGAGGGCGAAGGCGCCGGCCCCGACGAGCGCCAGCCCGAGGAAGGCGGTGTGGCTGCCGAGCCGGTCGGCCAGGATTCCGGCGAGCGAGGTCGAGAGCGCGGCCCCGATCCCCATGGCGGTGCCGACGGCGCCGAGCGCGAGGTTGAACCGACCGGTGCCGCGGGTGAGGTCGGAGACGACGAGGGGCACCATCACCCCGAGCACCGCGGCCGAGATGCCGTCGAAGACCTGGATCGAGACCAGCATGTAGGGGTTGTCGGTGTAGGCGAAGAGCAGGCCGCGGATCGGAAGCGCGGCGAACCCCGCCAGCAGCACCGGATAGCGGCCGAAGCGCTCCGCCGCCCGGCCGACGGCGGGGGCCAGCACCGCCAGCACCGCCTGCGGGACCATGATGCAGGCGGCGACGAGCGCCGTCGCGGTCTCGCTCGCCCGCAGCGTCAGGACGCTGCCGACGAGCGGCAGCATCGCGGCGTTGGCCAGGAAGAACAGCGTCATGCAGGCCGCGAAGCTGAGGAGCGCGCGGTTGGTCAGCAGGGCCTTCACGCCGCCCGCCGCCGCGTCGCCGCTGCGGGGCTCGGCCTCCTGCGTCCGCACGCCGGCATCGATCTCCTCGGCGCGGATCGCCGAGAGCGCCATGATCGTCGGCACCACCAGGGCGGCGGTGAGGTAGAACACCGCGTCGTTCGACAGGTAGTAGCCGCAGGCCCCCATGCCGGCGGCGGCCACCGCGTTGCCCATCGCCTGGAAGCTGGCGTTGCGCCCGAGGCGCTCGCCGGCGCGGGCATGGCCGACGAGGCCGATGCTGATCGCGGCGATCGCCGGCGTCAGGATGCAGCTCGCGGCCGAATGCACCGCCATCGCGAGCAGGACGATGAGGAAGTTCGGCCACAGCGCCAGCGCCAGCGCGCTCGCCGAGATCGCGGCGACCGACACGCCGGCCGCGAACCGCTTCGAGCGCATCGCGTCGACGAAGGCGCCGCCGGGGACCTGGCCGAGCAAGCTGACCAGGCTGCCGACGGTGAGCGCGAAGCCGATGTCGGACTGGGTCCACTTCGACTGGGTGAAGTACACCGCCAGGAACGGGCCGAACCCGGTCTGCAGGTTGGCGACGAAGAAGGCGAACAGATCGAGCCCGCGACGGCTCGCGCGCGACAGCCCGTCCGCGCCGGCGGCCGCGGGCGCCGGCTCGACGGTCGGCTCGCGCAGCCGGACCGGACGGGCGCGGACCTCGTGGTCGAGCCTCGCCTGGCGCTGCGCC